>JAEUJL010000607.1 GCA_016794835.1 Gemmatimonadota bacterium
CGTCGGCCAACTCGCGCTGAGCCTCGTGCTGCTGGTGGCGGCGGGGTTGTTCCTGCGCGCCATGTCCAACGGGACGCGGGTGGATCGAGGGTTCCAGTCCGCCGGGGTCCAGACCACGCTGTTCAACACCGAGGCCTGGGGCTATGACGCCGCGCGCGGGCACGCGTTCTACGACGCGCTGCTCGACCGGGTGCGCGCGATCCCCGGGGTGACGGCGGCTGGCTATGCCGACCGCCTGCCACTGACCTTTGCGACGTCGGGGGACGAGATCTTCACCACGCCACCGGCGAGTCCGGACGAACGGGGATCACCGATCAACCTGGCCCTGGCTGATCCGGGGTTCTTCGAGGCGCTTGGGATGCCGCTCGTCGCGGGGCGAGGCTTCTCCCCGTCCGATGGGGTGGCCGCGCCACGCGTGGCTGTCGTGAACGAGGTCCTGGCCCGTCGGCATTGGCCGGATGGCAGCGCGCTGGGCCGCACCTTCACGATGCGCGGCGAGGTCATCACGATCGTCGGGATCCTGCGCAATGCGAAGTACAGCTCGCTCACGGAGGAGGTGCCGGCCTTCGCCTACTTCCCGGTCGCACAACGGTGGCAGCCGAACCTCTTCCTGGTGGTGCAGGGGCCGGCAACGGTGGGCGACGGGATTCGCGATGCGGTGGCAGCGTTCGACCCGCTCGCGCCACCGCCGGTGATGACGCCGTTGACGGAAGCGACGAGCCTGGCCCTGTTGCCCCAACGCCTGGCCGCGATCGTCACGGCCTCACTGGGCGGGATCGGGTTGCTGCTCGCCACGGTTGGTCTGTACGGGATGATCGCGCAGTCCGTCGGGCGGCGCACGCGGGAGCTGGGGCTGCGGGTGGCACTGGGGGCCCAGCGCCGCGACGTGGTGCGGTTGATCGTGGGGGAGGGGATGCGCCTCGCCGGGGCGGGCGTCCTCGTCGGCGTGATCCTGGCGATGGTGGCGACGCGGTTGCTCGCGTCACTGCTCTTTGGCGTGAGTCCGCTGGACGGCGTGACCTTCGTGGTCATGACGGCGGTGCTCACGGCCGTCGCACTCGTGGCCAGCTATCTCCCGGCGCGGCGTGTGGCGCGCGCGGATCCGATGCTGGCGTTGCGGACGGACTAAGCGTTCACGGGGCGACGACACCGGGCCCCGGCTTTCGCCGGGGATCGGTACGGGGGTACTAGTGGCGGAACAGTCGCTGCCCGGTGAACACCATGGCGATCCCCTTCTCGTTGGCCGCGTCGATGACCTCCTGGTCACGCACCGACCCACCGGGCTGCACAATGGCAGTGATCCCCGCCTCCGCCGCCTGGTCCACCGAGTCCCGGAAGGGAAAGAACGCGTCGGAGCCTAACGCCGATCCGGCGGTCTCGTGGCCGGCGCCGCGCGCCTTGTGGACCGCGAGGAACGAGGCATCCACCCGGGACATCTGGCCGGCCCCGATGCCGATCGTCGCCCCGTTGCGCGCCAGCACGATGGCGTTGGACTTGACGCTGCTGACCGCGCGCCAGGCGAACAGGAGGTCCGTCTTCTCCTGCGGGCTTGGCGCACGCGAGGTCACGACCTTCCAGTCGTCATCGCGCAGGATGGCCGGTCCGCGCTCCTGCACGAGCACGCCGCCGCGCACGCGCTTGTAGTCCATCATCCCGGGCGTCCATCGCGCCGTGCCCTCGAGGACGCGCAGGTTCTTCTTGCGCCCCAGGATCTCGACCGCGTCGTCGCTGAAGGCGGGCGCCACGATGCACTCCACAAAGAGCGCGGCGATCGCCTCGGCCGCCGCGGCGTCCACGGGGACGGTGAATGAGATCACCGATCCAAACGCCGAGACGGGGTCGCAGGCCAGGGCCTTGCGGTAGGCGTCGAGGGCATCAACGCCGGTCGCGAGCCCGCACGGCGTGGTGTGCTTGATGATGGCGCAGGCGACTTCTCCCATGAACGGGTCGGTCGCCAGCAAGGCCCCTTCGAGGTCGAGCAGGTTGTTGAACGAGAGTTCCTTCCCGCCGCGCTGCACGAGGGCGCCAAGCCCTTCGCCCTTGCGCTCCGAATAGAACGCCGCGTCCTGCCCGGGGTTCTCCCCGTAACGCAACGACTGCTGCCGCGTGAGCGGGACGGTCACCTGGTCGGGGAACCGCTCGCCGCGCTGGCCGGCGAACCACCCGGCGATGGCCGCGTCATACGACGCGGTGTGGGCGTACACCTTCTCGGCGAGCAATCGACGGAGGTCGAGGTCGTTGTGGCCGGCCTCGAGGGCCGCGAGCACCCGTGCGTAGTCGCTCGGGTCCACCAGCACCCAGACGGCGTCATGGTTCTTGGCCGCCGAGCGCAACATCGAGGGGCCGCCGATGTCGATGTTCTCGATGACCTCCTCGGCATGCACACCCGGCTTGGCCACCGTCTCCCGAAACGGGTAGAGGTTGACGACCACCATGTCGATGGGGGCGATGCCATGGGCGGCGATCGCGTCCATGTGCGCCGCGGTGTCGCGCCGGGCGAGGAGGCCGCCGTGCACCGCCGGGTGCAGCGTCTTCACCCGGCCATCGAGCATCTCGGGGAACCTGGTGACCTCGGCGACGTCGATCGCCGCGAGCCCCGCCTCGCGCAACGCACGGGCGGTCCCACCGGTGGAGAGAAGCTCCCACCCCATGGCGGCGAGGGAGCGGGCGAAGTCAATGACACCAGTCTTGTCGGAAACCGAGAGCAACGCGCGAGGCAACGGAGTTCGGGAGGTGGGGGAGTGGGGAGTCGCGATCAGGTCGGCGGGGCGTCGTGGGCATCGGCGGCGCCGCACGCATCACTGGCGGCAAAGTGCGGAAAGCGGATCGCATCGTGGGTGGTCGTCACGCGGCCATCGGGGCCGAGGACCGTGCGGCCGGCGGCAACATCCGCGACCACGCGCGGGAAGAGCAGGTGTTCGACCTCGAGGACGCGCAGGCCGAGGGTGGCCGGCGTGTCCGTGGCGAAGACGGGGACCGGCCACTGGGCAATGGTCGCGCCGTGGTCGTATTCGTCATCCACGAAGTGGATCGTGGGGCCGCTGACCCTTGCCCCACTCGCCACGACGGCGGCGTGCACGTGCTGGCCGTACATCCCCTTTCCCCCAAACGCGGGAAGCAGGGCGGGATGGACGTTCACGACGCGCCCGCGCCAGGCGGTGGTGACGGCGGCGGGGACGAGGCGCAGGTATCCCGCGAGGACCACGAGGTCGACCTGCCGGGCGCGCAGGAGGTCGGCGAGCCCTTCAGTGCGTTGCGCGCGGTCCATCGCCACCGCCTCGATCCCGGCGAGGCGGGCACGTTCGAGGGCGAGGGCCTGCGGCTGGTCCGATGCCACCAGGACCACGGCGCCCGGTGCCGCCGACCCCAGGGCGGACAGGTGGTCGAGCAGGGCCTGGAGGTTGGATCCTCCGCCTGAGGCGAGGACGGCGATTCGCGACGACATCGCGTCGGATAGTAGCGTGGTCGCCGGGTGGCGGTAACCCCGCATCTACGCCATCACCGGGCGATCCAGTCGAGGTAGCGGGCCACGGCTTCTTCGAGCGACGATGCCACGGCGGCCTCCCGCTCGGCCCACGCAATCTCCTCCTCAGGCGTATCGATCGACGGGATGAGAACCCCGAACCCCCCGAAGGTCAGTGCCGGCTCCACGTCACGGCGGCGATCCCCGGCGAAGAGGGAGCGCGACCCATCCAGCCCGTGCGCGGCGATGGCTTCCTCGTACATCCCGGTGCCCGGCTTGCGACAGCGGCAGGGCCCGGTCACGTCCGGGTGGTGGGGGCAATGGTACGTCGCGAGCACACTCGCATCCTGTGCCGCAAACAGCTGCTCCACCCTCCGGCGGATGAGCTGGTAGGTCGCCTCGTCGAGGTGACCCAGGGCAATCCCCGACTGGTTGGTGACGATCACGGGGACGATCCCCGCGGCGCGCAGCGCGCGCACGGCGTCCGTCGCCCCCGGGACG
>JAEUJL010000608.1 GCA_016794835.1 Gemmatimonadota bacterium
TGACCTGTCGATCGTCCGCCAACACCGGTACCAGGCCCGCCTCGGCGGTGAGGTCGTGGATGCCTACCTCGCCTGGCGACAGCGGATCACGGGGCGCCCCACCTTCGGGTTGGTCAACCTGATGGACCCCCATCTCAAGACAAGCGCCGACACCTCGACACGCCGTCGGTATCCGCATGACGAGCGGGGACTCGACGACTATCGCCAGGCGATGCGGTACCTCGATGGCGAGATGGATCGGCTATTCAGCGCCCTGGCGGCGCAAGGCACGCTGGATTCCACCCTCGTCATCCTGACCGCGGACCACGGCGAGTTGCTCGGCGAGCATGGGTTGCATGGCCATGCCCAGAGCCTGTATCGCGACGTGGTGCACGTCCCGCTCTTCCTCCGGCTCCCCGGCCGCGTCCCCGCGACGCGCGTCACGCGTGCCGTCTCGCTGCGCGACCTCGCGGCCACCATCCTCGACCTGGCCGGGTTCAGCGCCGAGTTGCCCGGCCAATCCCTGCGCGCGACATGGGACGACAGCACCGCGCGCACGAGCCCGGTCTTCGCGACCGCACGGCAGCAGCCTTCCCCGCTGGGGGACTATCCCACAGCGCGCGGCGACCTGTCGGGGACGTTTGATGCGGAGTGGTCGTACATCATCAACCACGGGACCGGCCGCGAGGAGCTGTTCCGCCTCGACGCGTCAGGCGCCGAGTCTGGCAACCTGGTCGACGACCCCGCATCGGCAGCCCCCCTGGGCCGGCTGCGGGCACAAACCGAGGACAGCCGCCGCCGCTTTCGGCGCTGACCGGGTCGCGGGCGACCCGCGCGGCGCAGCCGTCCCCGGACCTCTGGACAGGCGCCCAACGAAGACGGGGCGCCACCGGCCCTTGCCGGCGACGCCCCGCTGAACGCGCGACCAGGCCTCAGCTCGCGGTGATCACCACCGGAGTGTTGAGCTTCACCACGATGTCCGCCCCCGCGTTCACGCAACCCTCGTAGTTGGCCGTCGCCGCCGCCGCCGCCGCACCGGCCGCCGCGCCCGCCGCCGCACCAATCAACGTCCCCTTCTTCCCCTTCCCGAGGACCTGCCCGACAATCGCCCCCACCGCCGCGCCGCCCGCCACCTTCTTCGCGTCATTCCCCTTGCTCGAGGCGCGCACGCGATCGATCGCGGCCGTCTGCACATCCGCATCCAGCGGGTAGGTGCGACCGCCAAACGTGACGTTCACCACGCGGAACCCCATCACGATGTTGTCGTTGGTGTTGTCCGAGCGCTTGAGCTCCGTCAGTTCCAGGGTCACGTCCGCACCAGACGGGATCATCACCCCATTCGACCCACTGACGGCTTCCGTCACCGTGGCCGTGAACCGGTCCCCGACCTTGTTGGTGTTCGTGCAGACCTGGTTGAGCGCGTCCAGCTTGAGGATGCTCCCGGCCGCGACACTCCCGGTCGCCTTCTCCGCGGCACCGCTCCCCTTGTCGATCGTGTTCCCGCTCGGCGTGGTCGTCGGCGCCGGCGGTGGAGCCGGGCTCGGCGTGGGGGTGGGGGTCGGGTTGTTCTTGGTCGGCGCCGGGCTCTGCTTTGGCCGCGGCGTCGACTTCGGTGCGGTGGCCGGCGGCGGTGGCGGTGGCGGTGCCTCCGCCAGGACGGCCGTGTCCGGCACGTCCTTCAGCTGGGGCTGCGCCATCGAGTCCTCGCCCGCGCGCGCGAGGTCGCGGGACAGTGTCGTATCCTGCGCCAGGCCGTCATTCGAGCGATCGCCGCAGGCCAGGGCGGCGGCGGCCAACGCGGCAACGAGCAGTGGGGTGCGCATCGGGGTCTTGGTGGATGGGGTCTCCCCAAGATACCACGCCTGCGCCCAAAGGTGCCGTGACCCGCGACCCAGCCGGTGCCGTGTCGAGGTCGGCTACAGCCGGTTCAGGAGGAACTCCGGCGTGAACCGGTTCAGGTAGGACGCCAGGATCGTGAAGCGGCCGGTGACCATCAGCACCCCGATCGCGACCATCACGGCACCGGTACCCCGCTGCAGCCAGGCCATGTGGCGCTTGATGCGGTGGAAGAAGGCCATGAAGCGGTCCACGGCAACGGCCGAGGCGATGAACGGAACGGCGAGCCCCAGCGAATACGCGACCAGCAGCCCCAGCGCTTCCGCCATGGTCTCCTGCGCGGAGGCGTAGGCGTAGATGGAGGCAAGGATCGGCCCGATGCATGGCGTCCAGCCGGCCCCGAACGCGATCCCGACGAACACGGTCCCGAGGTACCCCGCCGGCTTGTCGGCCAGGTGCATGCGCTTCTCAGTGGAGAGCATCTGGCTGCGCAGGATCCCCATCAGGTACAGCCCGAAGACGATGATCATCACACCGCCCGCCTTGCTGATCCACCCACGGTTCGCCACGGCGACTTGGCCTATCCCCGAGGCGATCGCGCCGATCGCGACGAAGATCAGCGAAAAGCCAAAGGTGAAGAGCAGGCCGTGCACGAGTGCCGTGCGCCGCGTGGCCGCGGACTGCACGTCGTCCAGCGAGACCCCACTGATGAAGGTGATGTAGGTGGGCACCAGCGGCAGCACACACGGGGAGAGGAACGACAGCAATCCCGCCGAGAAGGCGACGAACCAGCCGACGTTCGCGACCTCCATGTCAGGCCGCCGCCCCCTCGACCCAGGGCGGCGCATCCAGCCGCGCCCGGAGCGACTCGCCACTCAGGCGTTCCGGCTCCGCCGTCTCGCCCGACCGGCGCACCAC
>JAEUJL010000620.1 GCA_016794835.1 Gemmatimonadota bacterium
GTCCTAATCCCGCACCTCTCGACGGCACAACCTAAATCCCGCAAGATGGGCCGACCCTTGTCGGAGCGTCGGCATGCGGACTGGCGGTTGGTGGCGCGGGTGCCTGGTGGCGCTGGGGATGGCGACGGACCTTCACGCGCAGGCTAGGGCGGACGTGATCACGGGTCGGGTGATCGGCCCGGACAGCGCGGCAGTTGCTGGTGCGACGATTGTCGTCATGGACACGGCGGCGCGCACCACGACGGCTGGCCGCACCGGGACGGATGGGCGGTACAGCGTCTCGGTGGAGGGCGGCAGCGGCCGGTACCTCGTGCGCGTCCAGGCGGCCGGGTTGCGTCCCGACCAGCGCTTTCTCACCCGTGGCGAGTCTCCTGCCTCGCTGGTCGCCGACTTTCGCCTCGGCACCCAGGCGCAACAGATGGCGGCGGTTCGCGTGCAAGCGCGACGACCGCGACCGCAACGCGAGAACCCGTTCGGCGATGATCTGTCCGGCGGGATTTTCTTTGGAGGACGGATGCCGACCGCCGGGGACGCGAATGACCTCGCCTCGTGGGCGGCGCTGAACCCCGGCCTCTCGCCGATCCTCGGCTCCGATGGCGCCATGGGCGGCTTTTCCGCGCTTGGGCTCGGCGGCGACCAGAACAACATGACGTTCCAGGGAATGCAGATGTCCGGCGTGGAGATTCCGCGGGCCGGTGGTGCGTTCCCGATGATCGCGACCAACTCGGCGGATCCTTCACGAGGCGGCTTCACCGGCGGGTTGGCGCAGATGTATGTCATGAGCGGGTCCAACTTCCGGAACTACAACGCGGTCGTGAACATCGAGGACCCTGCCCTCCAGGCGACCGATCGCGCGGCCGCGCGGCTGGGGCAGGAGTTCCGCAATGTGCTGCTGAGCGCGGCGGTGCAGGGGCCGATCGTCGAGGACCGGATCTACTACAACACCTCGTTCCAGGTCACGCGCCGGACGAGCGACCTCGCCTCGTTGCTTGGGTTGGATGGCCAGGCACTGCAGGCGGTCGGGCTGTCCCGGGACTCCCTGACGCGCTTCGAACAGTTGGTCACCGGGGCGGGCATCCCGCTGACACTGGCCGGGTTCGGGAGCCAGCGGGTGAACGACAACGCGACGGTGATTGGGCGCTTTGACCTGTCGCCCACCGGGACGACGGCGGCCAACCTGGTCACGACGCTCAATGCCGGGCGTTCCCGCGGCCTTGGCATCGGGCCCACGTCGCCGTTGGCGGCCGGCGGGGAGAGCACCACGCGTGGCGCCTCTGCCGTGTACACCTGGTCGAAATACTACCGGCAAGCCTTCCTGCAGGAGTTCAAGGGAGCCGTGGGGTACACGCGCCGCGCCAGCGAGCCGTGGCTGGACCTGCCGTCGGGGCGCGTGCGGGTGCAGTCGCAGCTGGCGGACGGAACCGCCGGCACCACCTCCCTCGGGTTTGGCGGCAACGCCGGCCTCGCGGACGAAAGTCGCAGCGGCAACTGGGAGCTGCAGTCCAACACCTCGTGGGTGTCCGCCGACAACAAGCACCGAGTCAAGCTTGCCTCCAGCCTGCAGTACGCCTGGGCGTCGCAGGAGACCGCGCAGAACGCGCTCGGCACCTGGAGCTACAACTCGCTGGACGACCTGGCCCGGGGGGTTCCAGCATCGTTCACCCGCAACCTGACGCCACGGGTGCGCGACGCGGCAGGGTTCAACTGGTTCACCTCGATTGGTGACGCGTGGCGCGTGAGTGATGCCACGTCGGTCCAGGGTGGGTTGCGCCTGGAGGGGAACTACTTCTCGCGACTGCCGGCCTACAACCCGGAGGTCGAACGGCAATTCGGCATACGCACCGATCGCGCACCCAATCGTTGGCGCCTGTCGCCGCGACTGGGCTTTCGCCACACGTTCAACCTGCCCAGGCAATCGCCGACGGGGCCGCCGGCATTCTTCGATGAGCGCAAGATCTGGACGGTGCGGGCCACCGTGGGCGAGTACCGCAACCTGGTGCCGGCGACGTTGTTGTCCGGGGCGTTCGACGCGACGGGGCTGCCCAGCGGCTGGCGCCAGCTATCCTGTTTTGGGTCGGCGGCTCCACCACCGGTGTGGGATGAGGCCGTGCCATCGCCGGATCGCTGTCTCGACGGCGCCACGGGTGGATTGCTGACGGACGCGGTGCCGCGGGTGCTCGCCTATGGCGGGGACTGGGACGCGTCGCGCAGCCTGCGCGCGAACGCCTCGGTCACCCGCGTGGTGGGGCCCCTGCGCGCGACGGTGGATGTCACCTGGGCGCGCAACGTGAACCAGGGATCGAGCTATGACCACAACTTCGCCGGGCGCCCGTCGTTCACCCTGCCGGACGAAGGGGGGCGCCCGGTGTTCGTCACTGCGGCCGGCAT
>JAEUJL010000637.1 GCA_016794835.1 Gemmatimonadota bacterium
TCGGTCCCACCCTGGCCGCACAGTTCGGCTTCCTCCCCGGGGCCCTGTGGATCGTGATCGGCGTCGCGTTAGGCGGGGCCGTGCAGGACTGCGTGATCCTCTGCGCCTCCATCCGGCGCAACGGCAAGTCGCTCGGCCAGCTGGCCAAGGAGGAGATCGGGTCCACCGCCGGCATGACGGCCCTCGTGGCCGTGCTGGGGATCATGGTCGTCCTCATCGCCGTGCTCGCCCTGATCGTGGTGAATGCGCTCGCCGAGAGTCCGTGGGGGGTGGTTACCGTCGGGCTGTCGATCCCCATCGCGCTGCTGATGGGTGGGTACATGCGCTGGATCCGGCCGCACAAGGTGCTGGAAGCGACGGCGATGGGACTCGTGCTGCTCGTCGTCGCGCTCTACGTCGGCAAGTGGGTCGCCGGCAATCCCGACCTGGCGCCGATCTTCACCCTGACGCGCCCGGCCCTCGCCCTGTGGATCATGGCCTACGGCTTTGCCGCCAGCGTGCTCCCGGTCTGGTTGCTGCTCGCCCCCCGCGACTACCTCTCGGCGTTCGTCAAGATCGGCGTGGTGTTCGCCCTGGCCATCGCGATCATCTTCGTCGTGCCGGACCTGCAGATGCCGGCGGTGACGCAGTTCGTGGACGGGACCGGACCGGTCTTCGCCGGGAAGCTGTTCCCGTTTTGTTTCATCACCATCGCCTGCGGCGCCATCAGCGGGTTCCACTCGCTGATCTCGTCAGGCACCACCCCGAAGATCCTCGAGCGCGAGCCTGATGCGCGGTTCATCGGCTACGGGGCGATGCTCACGGAATCGCTGGTCGCCACGCTGGCCCTGATCGCCGCCTGCGTCCTGACCCCCGGGACCTACTTCGCGATCAACGCGCCGCCGGCGGCCATTGGCACCACGGTGGAGAGCGCGGCCGCCGCAATCCAGAACTGGGGATTCACCCTGGACCCGGTGGCCTTCCAGCAGCTGACCACGGACATCGGCGAGACCAAGCTCCTCTCGCGGACCGGCGGCGCGCCGTCGCTGGCCGTCGGCATGGCGTCCCTCTTTGCCCAGTGGATGGGGAGCGGCTCCCTCGCGCTCTGGTACCACTTCGCGATCATGTTCGAGGCGTTGTTCATCCTGACGACCCTCGACGCCGGCACGCGGGTGGGGCGCTTCATGCTCCAGGACCTCCTGAAGAACTTCTCCGCCCCCCTCGGCCGCACGGAATGGTACCCGGCGATCGTGCTCACGTCGGCGATGTTCGTCTCCATGTGGGGGTACTTCCTCTACCAGGGCGTCGTGGACCCGTTAGGCGGGATCAACTCGCTGTGGCCGCTGTTCGGGATCGCCAACCAGCTGCTGGCCACCGTGGCCCTGTGCGTCGGGACGACGGTCATCATCAAGATGGGGAAGGCGAAGTACGCCTTCCTCACGCTGCTGCCGCTCACCTGGCTGGGGATCGTGACGATGACGGCCGGCTACCTGAAGATCTTCTCGTCGGATCCCAAGCTCGGCTTCCTCTCGCACGCGCGGCTGATCGCGGAGCAGGCGGCCGCGGGGACGCTGCCCGCGTCGATCGGCACTGCGGCGAACGCGTCCAAGGTGATCTTCAACGACCGGCTGGATGCCGGCGTCGCCGCGTTCTTCATGATCTCGGTCGTGGTGATCCTGGTCGCCTCCGCGCGCGAGTGGCTCGCCGTCCTGCAGGGTCGCAAGCCGATCGGGTCGACGGAAACGCCGTACGAGCCCCGCGTGGCCGTGGCCGGGGACTGACCATGAGCCCTCGCCCCACGCCCATCGCCGAACGCCTGCAGCGCGTGATTCGCACCGTGCACCGGATCATCGGGGCCCCCGACTACCAGGGGTACCTCGCGTACATGCGGCGCAACCACCCGGGGCATCGCGTGATGTCCCGGGAGGAGCATGCGCGCGAATGCCTGGACCGGCGGTACACCCAGATGGGCAACCGCTGTTGTTAGGCAGTGCGTGACCTCTTCCACGGCACCCTCGAGACGGAGCGGCTGAAGACCCTGTCCGTCTGGTCCCACTTCCGGGACGAGGACCTGCCGTGGCGCCCCGACCCACGGGCGCGCTCGGTGCTCGAGCAATTCGTGCACCAGTGCCAGTCCGAGGACGGCTGGTTCTCGAAGATGCTGGGGATCGAGACCGGCGTGAGCGTCCTCCCGGCGCGGGAAGCGCGCATCGACTTCCTGCGCCACTATGCCGACGCCTCGGCGCGGCGCGTGGCGGCCGTAGGCGAACGGGACAACGATTGGTTCGCCGGCCGGACGCTGTTCTTCGGGGAACCGCGAAGCCGGGCGTGGGTCCTCATGCGCCGCATCTCGCACACGTCGCACCATCGCGGCCAG
>JAEUJL010000701.1 GCA_016794835.1 Gemmatimonadota bacterium
CCGTCGCGAGGAGGTCGCCAGGGCCGGCGGCGGTGACCTCGCCGACCTGCTCCAGGCACCGACCCGGGAGGCGGCAGGCCCGGTGATGGTCGCCGGGGCCACGAGGATCGTGCTCGAACTGATCAGGGCGGGCCGGGCCCACGCTGTCGTGGGCGTGGGCGGCACGCAGGGCACCACCTCCTGCACGCAGGTGATGCAGGCACTGCCCTACGGATTCCCGAAGGTGATGGTCTCGACGGTTGCCTCGGGCGACACGTCGCGGTTTGTCGGCGTCAAGGACATCACCATGATGTTCTCGGTGAGCGACCTCGTCGGGGTGAATCCCTTCACCGCGCGCATCCTCGCCAACGCGGCCGCGGCCGCCTACGGGATGTCCCTCGTCGAGGGCACGGTCGAGACGGCACGGAGCGAGAAGCCCCTCATTGCGATGACCAACCTCGGCGTCCTCACCGAGGGGGCAACGCTGGCCCTCAAGCTCTTTCGCGACGCGGGCTACGACGTGGTGGTCTTCCATGCCGTGGGCTCCGGGGGCCGGGCCATGGAGCAGCTCATGAAGGAAGGGGTGATCGGCGCCGTCTTCGACTATGCGCTCGGCGAGATCGCCGACGACGTCTTTGGCGGCCTGCGGGCGGGGGGACCGGAGCGGTTGACCGTCGCGGGGTCGTTAGGCCTGCCGCAGGTGATCTGCCCGGGTGGCGCGGAGCACCTGGGCCTCTTTGTCGAACCCCACGTCGTGCCAGAGGCGTATCGCGACCACCAGCACGTCTTCCACAGCCCCGTGATCTTTGTCCCCCGGCTCAATCGGGAGGAGATCGTTCGCGTCGCGGCGGACATCTGCCGCCGGCTGCAATCCACCAAGGGCAAAGCGGTCTTCATGCTCCCGTTGCGTGGAGTGGGCCGCTATTCCGTGCCCGGTGGCCCGCTGCATGACCCTGAGAGTGATGCCGCGTTCTTCGCGGCGCTCCGGGCCGGGCTGCCAGAGGCCGTGGAGGTGGTGGAGGTCGATGCCGATGCGGAGGCCCCGGCATTCGTGGATGCCGCGGTGCGGCGGATGATCGAGCTGGTCGAAGCCCGGTAGACGCCCCCGCCATCGCGGCGGCGGCGGGCGGAGTCAGCCTTCGTGAAGGGGGGACGGCGCCGAACGCCAGCCCCCGGTCATAAGCCCGTGAGGGGATGCTCCGGTGCCAGTCAGCCCTTCTGGCTTATATCCTGAAGCATGACAGCGCCCACCCCTTACGAATCGATCGGCGGCGAAGACGGCATCCGCCGCCTCGTTGACCGCTTCTACGACCTCATGGACACCGCGCCCGAGGCCGTCCATGTGCGCGCACTCCACGCGACGTCGCTCAAGGCCTCGCGCGAGAAGCTGTTCCTGTACCTCTCGTACTGGACCGGCGGCCCGCAGACCTACGTCGAGCGCAACGGGCACCCGATGCTCCGCGCGCGACACCTGCCGTTCAAGATCACGTCGCTCGAGAAGGACGAGTGGCTCTGGTGTATGGACCGCGCCCTGGACGAACACGACATGCCCGAGGCGACGCGCGAGGCACTGCGGCAGCGGCTGCATCCGCTCGCCGACCATATGCGCAACACGCCGGATCCCTGATGCCGGCCTGAGGGGCCGGGACGAGCCTAACGACACTGGGCCCCGGCGTTCGCCAGGGCACGTGTGAAGGAGACACTGGGCCCTGGCTCTCGACGGGGCGCGACGAAGGCCCGATGGTGCGTGAGCTACGGCTCGCGCGGCGGCGGCGGGCCCACGGGCTGCAGCAGGTTGTCCAGGCGTACCGCGCGCGCCACCGACTCGACCTGTCGCATCACCCCGGTCCCGGCCGTGTCACCGCGCACACGCAACGCCTCGGCCAACTCGCTCCCCGCAAGCAGGTACGCAAACGCGGTGCTCACACTCGGGCGATCGACCCACTTGCCGTAGTCCACCAGCGCCTGCGGTCCGCGGAACTCCTTCCACAACGACGCCGACCGCTCGATGTCCAGCCAGCCGCTCCCTTCCACCATGATCAGGTTGCTGGACGGCGCCACCGTGCCCACGAGCTTGCGCGCCAGCCCCTGG
>JAEUJL010000613.1 GCA_016794835.1 Gemmatimonadota bacterium
GCTCGTGACCAACGCCATCCTGGTCCTGGTGGTGGCCGCGGTGGCCTTCACCTGGCGCCTCAAGTACGGCGAGTGGGTCGTGATGCGCATCTTCTGCATCTGGTGCTTCGAGTCGTTCCTCACGATCCACCTGTGCCTCGCGCTGGTGCTCCTGGACCGCCGGCGGCTGGGTCAGCGGGGGTAGCGACTCCGCGGGTGGGTGTGCCGATACTCCCACACGGCCCTGCACCCGTCTCGTGAACTACTCGGCACTCGCCGCGGCGAGCTCCACCATCCTCCTGCTATTCGTGGCGTTCGTCCTGGGTGGGATTTCCCGCGCCCCGGGCTGGGAGCGCACGCGGGCCTTTGCCTGGGTGTCGGTGACCGCGGCCGCGTACGCGGCGGGCGACCTGCTGACCGTGAGCGGCGAGGTGCCACATGTCGCGCAGCTCTGGGCCTCGCGCGGGCAGTTCGTGGTCGGGTCGCTGCACGCGGCGGCCTGGCTCGCCTTTGCGTACGATCCGAACGACGGGCCGCCGAGGCGCCGGATCCTTGTCCTGCAGTGGCTGTCCTACGGCATGGCCGCGCTCGGGATGATCCCGGGATTCGCCCTCGACGCGGCGTCCCGGGTCATTCGGGTCCCGTCGATCGGCGTGACCTACACGATGTTTCCGCTCACCCTCGTGGGGAGCGTGGGCGGGGCGCTCATGCTGGTGGGGATCGCGGTGGCCTTTGTGCGCGTGGCTCGCGCGGGCTGGGGTGGCTCGCGGCTCACCGAGTGGGCGAAGGTGGGGTTTGGTGCGTTCTATGTCTGTGCCGCGGTGGACTTCGCGACGGCCTCGGGGTTTGTGGAGTTCGTGCCGCTCGCCGGCGTGGGATTCCTCGTGGCGCTGATGCCGGTCGCGGTCTACATGATTCGCGCGTTTGTGCGCAACGCGCATCGCCTCGAGCGCCTCTCCCGGGACCTTTCCCTCGAGGTCCAGGCGCGCACGAACGAGGTGGTGATGGCCCAACGTGCCCTGGCCGACGCGGAGCGTCACGCGTCGATCGGGCGTGTGGCCGCGGGGGTGGCGCACGACATCAACAACCCGCTCGCCTGGCTCGTGTTGAACGCCGACCTGCTGCGCGACTTTGGGACGCGACATCCGCTCCCCGCCGAGGCGACGGAGTCCATCGACGGGATCGTGGATGGGGCGGAGCGGATCAAGGCGGCCGTCGAGGCGCTGCGCGCCCGCACGCGGTGGTCGCCTGGGATGCGCGTCGCCGTGGCCCCGGACCGATTGGTGCGCGTGGCCCTGAAGGCGGTCGCGACAGAGCTGCACCAGTCGCACGACGTGTCGGTCGACCTCGGCGCGACCCCCCTGGTGCTCGGCGACGAGGGGGAACTGATGGGCGCGTTCTCGGACCTGATCTCCCAGGCGCAACGCGTAAGCTCGGCGATGCCAGGCGTCGCGCAGGTGCGGGTGGAGTCCGGAACGGGGCCGGACGGGTGGGCGACCTTCCTGGTGAGCGCACGGCGCAGCACGGTGGCCAGCGGCGCCCTGGACCTGTCGACACTCGTGATCGCCGACCTGGTGGGGCTCGACGCCGCACGGCACGAGTTCGAGCGCCACGGCGGGACGATGCAGGTCGATTCCGGGCCCGACCACTGGACCGCGGTGGTCCGGCTGCCCCCGAGTGGCCAGCTGGTGACGCCGGAGGGCCGCATCGCCACGCTTGCCGTGGCCTCACTG
>JAEUJL010000788.1 GCA_016794835.1 Gemmatimonadota bacterium
ATGAGATCCCGCAGCTCTGGAACATCCTGCGCGGCGATATGAACATCGTCGGCCCACGACCCGAGCGACCGAGCATCGTGGCGCGGTTGCGCCAGGACATTCCGGAATACCGCTTTCGTCACCGGGTCAAGCCTGGGCTCACCGGGCTCGCGCAGATCAACCAGAAATACGACGCATGCCTGGAAGATGTCCGGGCGAAGGTCAGCTGGGATCTCCGGTACATTCAGGAACAGAGCCTCTGGCTGGATATCCGCGTCATGCTGAAGACGGTGCCCTCGGTGCTGCTCCGCTTTCAGGGCTGGTAGCAGACCGGGCCCGGCGCCAACGGCGCGCAGCCCGGCCTCGATGCGTTGTTGTCGTTAGCGCAGGGCCAGCTTGTTGTAGACCGCGCCAACCACACGTCCCAACGCCCAGCCACACACAAAGGCGTAGACGAATCCGATCAGGCTGCCGGCAAAGCTGACGCGATACCCCGGGAAGAACGCCTCGATCAAGGCGAGATGGCGTCCAACGTGTACCCCGCCCTTGATCACCAGGAAATTGGTCGCGAGAAAAAGCGCGCCACCGGCCAGCAAGCCGAACGAGATGCCCCACGCGCGCGCGTTGAGTGCGAGGATCCCTTCCTGAATGGTCTTGTCGCTCGGATGGGCCATGGCTCAGATGTGGTCGAGGAAGGTTCGGGTCTGCTCGATCTCCGCCCGCGTCCGAATGAAGAAGGCGCTGACAGCGACCGAGAGGTTGCGACAGAAGGCGAGGAACCACCCTGCCACGAACGCGACGGCAAAGCCCCACGCCATGCCGACGAACACGCCCGGCCACGAAACGGAATAGCCGGCGAAGTACTCATTCATGAGGTGCAGCGGGAAGTTCGCGGCCGCCGGGCGAAGCAGGACGATCAGGGTGAGGGATCCCATCACCAGGGCCCCGGCGGCCCCGACGGCCGCGCCAAAGGCCGCCTTGTGCACGCGAGAAAAGGCCTGCTCGATGGTCGGGAGCAGCTGCTCCTCGGGACTGGGCTGTGGTCGCATCGTCGTGTTAGCCATCGCGCTCCTTGGACTTCGTCCAGGTGCTCGGGGTCCGCGTGGGTACGGGCGGCCAGCGCTCCAGCCCGACCTCTGCATACGCCTCGATCAGGGGATCCTGTCGCGGCGCTCCGATCATCTGGTGCAGGAATACACCCACGCCGAACGATATGCCATTGAGGATGTAATACAACAGGTGCACGGGCAGGACCCCGAACGCAAACAGGGGCCCCCGGACGCGGAGGAAGAAGGCGAACAGGCGTCGGCTGTTGATGCAGACGATCGCGATGCAGCCGAGGGCGGCCCACGCCAGCGGCGTGCCGCCAATGAACGGCGCCAGGACCAGCAGCAGCCCCGCCAGCCAGACCAGGACCGTGTTCACCTTCTCGGTCAGCTTGAGATTGAGCGTCCCCCCCGCCAGGGTGGACCCCCGGTGGGCGAGGAGCCGGGCCCACGGGATCCCGCGATCGCGGAGGTCGGTCCGGACCACGTTCGTGAAGGTCCACTGCTTGAGGTGCGTAGCCTGGATCTCGGGCCGCAGCAGGATCCGCCACCCATGGGCCCGGATCCGGCCGCCCAGCTCGATGTCCTCGATCTGCGGGCGCCCGTAGTGCCATTCGTCATACATGCCGCACTCCGCGAAGACATCGCGCCGCACCGCGCCCGCGCCCGCCCAGAACGTCTCGGAATCCCCGGGGTTCTGCTGGTGCACGTGGTGATGCAGCAGGTTGCGGTACTGCGACATGAAGCCGGGTGCGGACGGCCGGTCGTCGTACGACCCGAAGACCGCCCCGACATCTTCCTCGGCGGTCAACACCTCCGCGAATCGCCGGACGGCATCCGGATGAACGACGACGTCGGCGTCGAAGAACATGACGATCGATCCGCGGGACACCTCAAAACCGCGATTGCGTGCGTAGGCTGGGCCGTGGGCCCGGCCCGGCAGCCGCACCACGGTGTCGGCGTAGCGGGCAGCCACCGCTGCCGTCTCGTCGGCGGACCCGTCGTCCACGACGATCAGTTCCCACTGCTCGCGGGGAAGATCGGAGTTACGCAGCGCGCCCAGCGAGCGCGGGAGCAATCCGGCGGCATCCCGGGCAGGAACGATGACAGAGCAGAACGGTCGCGGGGTGATCATGCGACACCTCCTGCCTGCAGCCATGCGCGTGCCTGCCGCCCGATGCGGCGCGTCCAGAGGCGCGCGAAGAACCCGGGTTCCCCCCAGGACTCCAGGGCACCGGGGCCACGGAAGTAGTACATGTCCAGGCGGGGGAGCAACGCCGCGTCCTCATCGCGGCCCACGAGCCGGAGCTCCGTCGTGACGCCGAGGGTGAACCGCGAGCGAACCGCGGCCGCGGCCATCGGGCTGGTGCCCCCATAGGGATACGCGAAGGTGGACGGGGCCACCCCGCTCCGTTCGCGCATTGCCGTGACGCAGGAGTCGAGTTCGTCGGCGACTTCGTTGGCGCCGAGCGATGCGAGGTTCGCATGCGTCGTGGTATGCGCCCCGAGGGTCGCGCCCGCCTCGGCGAGTCGACCGAGTCCCTCCCAGGACATCAACGGAAGGTGGGGCACGCTCGCGGTGCGGCGTCCGCCCCAGTCGTTGAAGCCGCCCACATGCCCGGGGACCACAAACACCGTCGCCGCGAGGCCGTGGTCCGCCAGCGGCGGCCACGCCATGCTCGCGGTGTTCTCGAATCCGTCGTCAAAGGTGATCGCCACCGTATCCCCCGTCACGTCGTCCCCCTGCATCAATTCGGCCAACCCCACCACGCGCACGCGACCGGACGCCAGGAACGCACAATGGGCGCGAAACGCCGCCGGCGACACCGAGATCGGTGAACCGGAGTCGTCGATCGAGTGGTAGGTAAGGATGGCACGCACGGTCGCAATCAGGTCGCCGCCCCCACGGCCACCGCGGATCCGAGGCGGGCACGCTGGTCCTCGACGACATCTCGCACGATCTGCGCGAGGGGCGTCATCGGCTTGAACCCCGTGGTCCGCTCGAGCCGGGAAACGTCAGGCACGCGGCGCATCATGTCCTCGAACCCCGGCGGGTAGGCCTCGTC
>JAEUJL010000616.1 GCA_016794835.1 Gemmatimonadota bacterium
GTGGTCTCGGCGGAGACCGGTCGCGAGGCCGTCGAGCGCTTTGACGACGGGGTCTACGACGTGGTGCTCATGGACTTCCACATGCCGGAGATGGATGGGCTGGAAGCGGCCCGGATGATCCGGGCGGCCGAAGCGTCGCGATCGGTAGCCCCCACGCTGATCATCGCACTCACGGCCAACGCGATGGCAAGTGCGCGCGACGAGGCGCTCGAGGCGGGCATGGACGGGTACCTCACCAAGCCCCTTGATGAAACGAAGCTGGTCGAGACCATCCAGTCGCTGAGTCGTTCCCGCGCCATGTGGCCCGTGCGCTGACGCCGGTCCAGGCGGATGGCGCGCTGGACGAGCGGCGCGCGAGAGGAGTAGGCGCGTGCCGTCCCGCGCCACGCAGCGCGACCCGAAGGAACTTCGACATCCATCCCCGGCCGCGGGGTCAGCGCCGCATCGGCGGCAGCTCGACCACCCAGGCGTCGGGGATGTTGGTGGTGACGTTGCAAGCGGCGAGTGATCCGTCGTCGCTCACGGCGACGCTGTGCGCGTAGCAGTGCACGGGAAGGGTGGCGTACAGGGCGAGGGGGCCGCCGGGACGTGCCCGCCAGATCTCCGTGCGTCCATTGAAGCGCGTGAAGTACGCCGTGCCGTCATTCGAGACGCTGACGGGGAGGGCTGCGACGGTGTCGAGCGGGGTGAGCGCCGACCAGCGCGATGTTGGAAAGTTGTAGGTCGTGAAGGCATCGCGGCCGTCGGCGGTCGCGGCGATGCGCAGGACGGTCGTTCCATCCATCGAGAGGGCCCCACCCGACCGGCCGGAGAGGCCGGGAGGGTTGGACAGCTCCCGCGGCGCTTGCAGCAGGGAGTCGCGAACGATCGGGAGCAGCGCACCGGGTGTGAAGAAGAACCAGCTGTTGCCGGCCGCCGCGCCGAGGACTTCGCCCGGGGGTGGGGCATACCGTCGCGAGCGCCCGGTCGCGAGGTCGTACGACAGGAGCATGCCGTCCGTCGTCACACGCACGAGATGTTGCGCCGTGGGCCAATACAGGGCGGTGGCGGCGGCCGTGTCGCTGGAGATCGCGGTCTCTGCGCCGCCGTCCACCGGCATGACATAGGCGTTGGAGCCAAGCGCATCCTGCCTGGTGTAGGCCACGCGTCGACCATCCGGCGACAGCACGGGGTTGCCGAGGTACGCGTTGAGGGAACGGGTCAGGAAGCGTGAACTGGTGGCACGCGGCAGCGCCGTGACGTGCAGCTCGTCGGTGACCGCGCGCACGATCCACATCAGCTTGCCGGTGACGGCATCGGCACTCAGCGATCCTCCCTGGGGAACCCCCGCAAGGACGACCGTGGGCTCGCCCTCGCAGCGGCCGGTGGATGGATTGATCCGGCGCACCATCACGTCTCCAGGTCGCCAATCACTTTGCCGTGTGTAGGCGATCGCCGAATCGCCCACCCACGTGACGGTGCGCTCGGCGTCCGCCATGCTATCGACCACGGCGCCGGCGCGCGAGACGATGTAATGGAATCCCGATATCGCGCCTGACGAGTACGAGAACCAGCGTCCTGAGGCGGATGCGACCACCTCACCCGGGCCAGGGCGCGGGAGGCGGATGGAGTCGGTCACGGCGCCTGACGTGGCGTCGAGCACCCGCAGCACCGGCAAGGTGGCCTGGTCGCCCGCGGCGCGCCTTGGTGTGGCGACGAGGTAGACGTGTCCCCCATCGATGAAGCCGACGGCGGCATGCGGGCCCGTGGCCAGGAGTCGTGGGCTGCCCGCGCCGTTGGTGGGAAAGACCCAGAGGCCGCGTGCCTTGCCCTCGGGTTGCCCGGCGATGATGAGGGCATCGCCGGTTGGACTCCAACGGAGCGTCTCCACGCGCTCCACACGCGCGATGAGCTGGTCGCGCCCCGTGGGCAACGGTCGCACGAGCAGGGAACCGCTGCAGTAGGTCTCCTCGTCAAAGCGCCCGTCAACGAGCGCGAACTGTGCACCGCCGGGTGCGATGGCCGCGCATCCCACCTGGCCGGCATGGGTCAGGCGCAGGGGACGCGGTGTGGTGGCGGGTCCGTCAACACCGGTGCGGGCATGGGCGAACCATCCGCCGACGATGCCGGCGACGAGCGCAAGTGCGCCGACGGCAAACAGGCGACGCCGCGGGGCCGGTGGCGTCGTCGGGACCGGACGCGCCGCGGTGGTGGGGACCGTCGATTCCCGTGCGAGCGCCGTCGCGAACTCCGCGGCGCTGTCGAAGCGATCGGCGGGGAGTTTCTCCAACCCGCGCAACACCGCGGCCTCGATGGCCGGGGTCACCGCCTTGCGCGTGAGGGAGGGGAGCTCCGGCTGGGCGCTGAGCACCTTGGCGACAATGGCCTGGACGCTCGACCCGGTGAAGGGCGGGTCGCCGGTGAGCATCTCGTAGGTGACGGCCGCGAGCGCATAGAGGTCGCTGCGCGCGTCGATGGAGCGCTCGCCCATGGCCTGCTCGGGCGACATGTACTGCGGCGTACCTAACGAGAGTCCGGTCTGCGTCATCCGCTGCCCGCCGGCCGACTGCACGGCGAGGGCGATCCCGAAGTCGGCGACGATCGCCTGCCCGTCGTGCAGGAGGATGTTCTCGGGCTTGATGTCGCGGTGGATGACGCCCTGGCGATGCGCGTAGTCGAGCGCGCTGGCGACCTCGCGGGCGATGCGCACCGCGGCGGGGATCGGCAACTGGCGCTCGCGCTCGAGCCGGGCGCGCAGGGTCTCGCCCGTGACGAGCGGCATCACGTAGTAGAGCAGGCCGTCGGCGTCACCGGAGTCGAGCAGGGGGAGGATGTGCGGGTGCTGCAGGCGGGCGGTGGTGCGGATCTCGCTGAGGAAGCGCTCCCCGCCTAACGCGGCTCCGAGGTCGGGGTGCAGGACCTTGATGGCGACGTCACGCGCGTGCTTGAGGTCGTGCGCGAGGTAGACGGT
>JAEUJL010000836.1 GCA_016794835.1 Gemmatimonadota bacterium
GCGGGCGGCGGACGGCACGGGCCGTCGGTACTCGTCACGGCACCACCATGTGACGAGGGCCGCGGGTGGCACGATCGCTCACGCGATGTGCAACCAACGGCCCTCGGACGACTCACCTGCTGACCTGCTGACCAGCCCGACTCTGACAGATGAGGTTGTCGATCAATCTCCTTCGGTGTCCACGCCGACCCCATCCGCGTGTCGGTAGGAATCGAGGAACGCGTCGGAACGCGCCCCGATCCCCGCGGGGAGGATCACGGTGGAAGACAGGGTGAAACTGATGGCACGGCGGGTCCCTTCGGGCCAGTCGTGCATGGACAGGCCCGCGACGATGCGCCGCAGGGAGGAGCCGCACTCATCGAGCAGGCTTCCCGCGGTATCGTCCAGGACCTCCAGGGGAATGAGCACATCACGCGTGACCAGACCCCCGGTCTGCTGGTCGCGCCAGGCCGCATCGCCCACCGCGCCGCGCTCCGGCCAGAGCGCGACGTGCCGGATCGTGTCCGAACGTTCGGTGGGCTCGCGCCGCATCTCGACCGCCGCCGCCAACGCCATCGCCAGACGCTCGATCGTCGGATCCCCATACAGGGTCACGACGTCGCGCGACGGACGATCGGAATTGAGCGGTGACGGCACCGAGTTCACGTGCGCGAGCACCGTCGAGTGTTCGGGGCGATCCTCAAGCATCACGAGGACGTCCATCACCCCTCCTCTCGGAAATACCGGACCACGTCCCACACCCCATGTGTGGTCGCCTGTCCAGTGCCTTACCCGCAATGACCCTGCCATGCCTCACTCGGACACATGGAATTTTCTGCAGTTCCTTCTTCAATCGGGCGACACTTCGAATGGTTCACTGCCCCGTTCCATGCCAATGTGCCAAGGGCGCAGGCGCTCGCGCGCCTGAGAATGCCCTAATGCATTGTCCTGCCTCAGGTTGCGCGAGAAGGATCTCCCTTGCCCCGGAGCTGAGCGCGCTGTATTCACTCTAAAGTGTCACTCCCTTGATCGCATGACGGCCTCCAAAGACCCCGCGGGACGCGTCCTCGTCGTCGAAGATCGACGCGAAGTCGTGGATCTCCTCAAGCAAGCCCTCGCCGCCGCAGGCCACGAGGTCGTGGTCGCCATGGATGGCGAGGAGGGGTTGGCACGGGCTTCCGAGCCCGGGATCGACCTCGTGGTGCTCGATGTCGGCCTCCCCAAGCGCTCCGGTATGGACATCGCCCGGGAGCTGCGGAGCCGCGGCATCCAGGTGCCGTTGCTAATGCTGACGGCACGGGACACCGTGACCGACCGCGTCGAGGGACTGGACGCCGGTGCCGACGACTACCTGAGCAAGCCGTTCGACCTCGAGGAACTCCTGGCCAGGGTGCGGGCCCTTCTCCGACGTTCGTCACTCCAGGCGGCGGCGGCGCAGATCATCGTTGGCGACCTCGTCATCGACCCGTTGACCCGCGAGGTGCGGCGGGGAAATCGGCTGGTCGCCCTCACCCAGAAGGAGTACGCGTTGCTCGAGTTCCTGGCGCGCCGGGCGGGCGAAGCGGTGGGACGGGACGAGATCAGCCGCGCGGTCTGGAAGCAGGAC
>JAEUJL010000876.1 GCA_016794835.1 Gemmatimonadota bacterium
TGCTGCGCGTCGCTAGCTCGTGAGCGGCGTGCACGGGGTCGGGAGACGCCGTGCATCGCACTCCGCGGCCGGCACGATCATGTTCGGGTAGATGATGTCCCCCGGACGATCGAGCGGCAGCGAGGTGGTGCGCCCGTGACGACGGGCATCGATCCAGCGGGTTCCCTGCGTCCACATCAGCGAGTAGGTGCGGTTGTACAGCAACTCGGTGATGAAGTCGGCGGTCGAGCTGGTGGCCGTCACGGTTGCCGGTCCGAGGCCGCCCGCATGGAACCGGACGAGGTTGATGTCGGACACCGCGCCCGCCTGCGCGCCGGTGAACCAGCGGATCTCGGCGCGGAGCAGGAGCAGCTCCTCGTTGTTGATCCACGGGATCGCCGCACCGAGGTTGGCCTGGGTCGGGTCCGTCGCCGAGTTGTACATGACCGGCTTGTGCGTCCCCACCAGGTCATTGAGGTTGAGCGTACGACCGGCCGCGCGCACCTTGGTCGTGAGCCGACGGTCCGGCACACCGGCGGTGGACTGCGCCCCGTTCACGATCGACGGGTGCACCCAGTAGCGCTGCGACGAGATCGGCTCGGTCACCGGGTTGGTCGGCTCGTTGGCGGCGGTGGAGTACTGGTAGAGGACCCCGTTCGCCAGGGACCCCGGGAGCCCGGCGTCGGTGACGAACGAGAGCCCCATCGCCGTCGAGGCCTGGGCCCAGCACGCGCTGCAGTTCACGAACGTCGCGCGGTGCACGTACATCTTGGCCGCGAGCGCGCGGTTGAACCGCGCGAAGGTCGCCGGGGTGTTGAACCCGGTGTAACCCGGCGGCACGGTGAACGGGAAGGCCGTTCCCCCGGCGAGGAGATCCTGGTACGCCTCATCCATGAGCGTCGTCGCCGCCTGCAGCGCGGTCGTAAAGCTCACGAAGGGAGCCGGCGCACCGCCGAGCTCCTGGTCCACATCGATCGGCACGCCTAACGCCCCGGTGCGCACCGCGACACGGTGCAGCATCCAGGCCTTCACCGTCTTGGCGAAGCCCTGCGAGGCCTTCACCTCGGCCGGGGTCATCCCCGCGGCAGCGGGAAGGGCCTTGAGGTACGTGTTCACCGTCCGGATGGTCTGGTAGGGACCGATCCAGTTGGCCGAGTGCCGCCCGGTCGGGTCCGGCGGTCCGCGGAACTGTTCCTGCGTCTCGCGCGGGTCGTTGCCGAGGAGGTTGTAGCCTTCACGCCCATAGAGCGCGTAGACCGTCACCTCGGTCGCCACATCATTGTAGGCCTGCGAGAAGATCCCGGTCGCCGCGCGCGCAAGGATCGCGCGGGTGGGAGCGCCCGTCAGCGTCTCCAGCGTCGGGGCATTGGTGTTGAGGATGTCGAGTTCGCCGCAGCCCAGGGCTGCGGTCAGGGCCAGGGGAGCCAGGAGGCTACGGCCCGCGATGCGTGAATTCAGGATGCGCATGGGGTCTAGAAGCCGAGAGAGACGTTGAGGAGGAGGTTCCGGGACGGCGGGTACGGCGTGATGTCCAGGTTGTTGCGGATCGCCGCCGAGCCGAAGTTGGCGACTTCGGGGTCGAGGCCGCGGTACCCGGCGAACATGAAGGCGTTGCGCGCGGCGAAGCCGATGCGCGCATTCTTGACGCCGTTGAGCCGCCCGTAGACCGACTGCGGGAGGTCATAGTTCACCGAGATCTCGCGCACCTTCACGAACGACGCATCCTCGATGTAGGGTGAGATGACCCCCTTGAGGTAGCCGTCGTACCGCTTCTTCCAGGCGGCCGAGCCCCAGTCCTCGGAGGTGCGGCCGTCGTCCTGCAGGTACTCGGTGAGGTTGATGACGCTGCCGCCCTTCTGCCAGTCGACGACCGTGTTGAGCGAGAACCGCTTCCAGGACAGGTCGTTGGAGAAGCCCATCCGGAAGTCCGGCGCCGAGTTGCCGAGCTGCGAGATGGCCGCGGCACGATTCCCCTGCGCGTCGAAGTCAAAGCCGACGATCGCCGTGATCTGCTTGCCCTTCTCCACGCGGGTCCGGCCGAGGTTGCCGAAGCCGGAGGCCGCCGGGAAGAACGGCGGGAGGCCGGCGAGGTCTTCCACCTTGCTGTCGTAGTGCGTGAAGGTCGTGCGGCTGACCCAGGTCATCGTCCCGGTCTGGATCGGCGTGAAGCCGATGCCGGCCTCATAGCCCCAGTTGCGGATCTTGCCGCCGTTGAACACCTGGCTGGCAAAGCCCGACGACGGCTCCGGCACGCGCTGCAGGAGCAGGTTGGTCGTGTTGCGGTTGAAGTAGGTGAGTTCCCAGGTGAAGCGCTCGTTGAACAGCGACCCCTCGGCGCCACCCTCGATCTCCTTCAGCCGCTCGGGCTCGACGCCGGGGAACCCGGCGGCGGTCGACACGGCGATCCCCTGCTGGCCGCCCAGCTGCGGGGTCAGGAGGTTGGTGAACTTCTGGCCAAACAGCGGCTGGTTGCCGGTCTCGCCGTAGGCGGCACGGAGCTTCACGTCGCTGCCGGGCCCGAAGACGTTCTCGAACCGGTACGAACTGGAGATGTTCGGGAAGACGTAGTACTTGTCGATGTCACCCATCACGCTGCTCCGCTCGGCGCGCAGGCCGCCGCGGACGAGCAACCGCTCGCTGAGGAGGCGGAGTTCCTCGCTGGCGTAGGCCGCGATCGTCCGCTCCTGCGTGAGGTTCTCCGTGGCCGTGATGTTCGTCCCCTGGTTCACGTTGCGCTGCCCGGGGAGCAGGTTCTGCGTGCGGATGGAGAAGGTGTTCAGCTGGCGATCCTCGTACTGGAACCCGACGGAGGTCGTCGTGTTGAGGCCGAAGAAGGTGCCGGTGTGGATCGCGTTCAGGTTGTAGTTGAAGAACTTGCTGCGCCCACCGCTCTCGACCGACTCACCCGGCAGCGCCTGCACGCGCTCGTGGAAGAGGTCGTTCGGGGACCACACGTCGTTGCGCTGGTCGAAGGCGTCGATGCCGCCGCCCGCGACGATGCGCAGCGTCTGGCCGGCGCCGATGTTCGGCGTCCAGCCGAAGGTGGCGCCACCCGTGAAGCGGTTGGTCTCCTCGTCGTTGACACCGATCTCGGAGAGGAAGAGCGTATTGGAGTTGCCCGCCGGGCCGATCCCCACCGGGTTCAGCGTCCCGTCCGGGTTGCGCGCCGCGAGGTTGATGAAGCTCGGGATGTAGGTCAGCGCGTAGCCATGGCACCCGTAGTTGTTGCAGTTGTTGTTCCAGCCACGCTGGTTGGTGTTGCGGCTGAACACGCTGGAGACGCGGAAGTCCACGGTGGACCCGAAGGTCTGGTCGACGTTCACGCGGAGCCCCTGCTTGCCGGCGCCGGTGTTCAGCTCGATCCCCTCGTCGTTCTTCCAGTTCCCC
>JAEUJL010000648.1 GCA_016794835.1 Gemmatimonadota bacterium
GGGCCCAAGGCCTCGCGGGCACGCTTGAGGTCGCCAACCAGGGATCGCACGACGGCCACGATCT
Source organism: Gemmatimonadota bacterium (assembly GCA_016794835.1). Lineage (GTDB taxonomy): Bacteria > Gemmatimonadota > Gemmatimonadetes > Gemmatimonadales > Gemmatimonadaceae > RBC101. The sequence goes on from JAEUJL010000648.1 coordinate 65, forward strand.
GCGCGCCACTGGCCTGCTTGCTTGCCCCTTCCAGCGCCTTGTCGATGATCGGCTCGGTCGGCAGTCCATCACGACGCGCCGCATCGACCACGGCCACCACCGCCTCGCGCGTCTTTGCATCCAGACGCCCGACCAGCCGTTGGTCGTCGGTGAGCACGGTCCACCCCGCCAGGGCGACGGGACCGAGGAGCATGGCCAGGACGCGTGTCGTCTTCATGGGACCGGGGTGACCTTCACGATCGAGTTCGGGGAGCCGAAGTCACTCGGCGAGACGCTCGCCATCGGGTCCACCACGCGCTGGGTCCCGTTCACGAGGAACTGGTATTCGTGGACCCCGACCGGGAGCGACAGCGTGACGCGCCACGCCTGCGTTTCCGCATCGTACGTCATCGGCGTCGGCGTCCAGTCATTGAAGCTGCCGATCAACTCCACACGCGAGGTGGGCGGCGCAACCAACACAAACTGTGCAGGGGCGGTTTGGGTCGCTTCGCGCCCCGGGGTGTCATTGACCGGCACCAGCGTTTCCTGCGAGGCACTGGCCACGGACGACGCGGCGGGCTGGCGAGCGAGCATCCCCACGGCGGCGATACCAGCGAAGGCAGCAGCGGCCGCAAGCCCGGCGATCGGCGCAGGCACGGCCAGCTGCCGACGATACCACGGCTGCTGCACGCGCCGACTGTCCAGCGAGATCACCTCCGGCGCCAACGCCGCCATGACGCGCGCATCGAACTGGGGATCCAGTTCAACGGGCTCCTTGAGCTCGCGCGCCACCTTGGCGATGAATAGGTCGATTTCCTGGTCTCTCACCCTTGGGCCTCCTGGAGCAGGACCCGCATCCGTTCGCAGGCCCGCTTGACTCGCATCTTGAGCGCCGACACCCCCACCCCCGTCAACTCCGACATCTCTTCATACCCGAGGTCTTCCACGTGTTTCAGCAGGAAGGCCTCACGTTGCTCCACGTCCAATCGTGCCAGGGCGCGGTCGATCTCCTCTCGCCATGCCGCCTGCTCCGCCGGATGCTCATGTGCCGCCCCGAGGAGCGCCCCCTCATCCCGGACAAACGTCTTCTCCCGCCGACCACGTCGCGTCCCGGTCGTCCGGCACCGGTTCGCCAGGATACGGAAGAGCCATGACCCAAACCGCTCCGGGTCATCGCACCGCGCCAGGGAGCGATAGGCACGGACGAAGGCATCCTGCAGCGCCTCTTCCGCATCCTCCCGCGTCCCGAGCATCCGCACGGCGTATCGCGCAAACTGCGCCCGATACCGCCCCACCAGGATCGCGTATGCCGCCGTGTCACCGGCAAGCACCCGCGCCACGATGGCCGCGTCGTCGTTCTGTACGGGTAGACCCTGCGAAAGCGTCATTCGTCAACGTCGGGTCACGGCCGGGCGGGCTCGACCGTGGGGCTGTCGGGTAACTCGCTGCAATACAACGAGTTACAGGAAACACGAAAAATGGCGGACCGGGCCATATCCCGGGCCAGGTGCACCACCCGGGGGACCGGAACGGACACAGGTGGTGCCCCAATCTGGCGGCTCCCGGCGCCCGGGTCGACCCCCTCCGCAACTTCCTCGTTAGGGTGTGCGCCGCATCACCAACCCGTGCCCGGCCCCACAGCTGACACCTTACCCCAGCGGATGCCCCGTCTGCGGGTAGAACCGCTCGCCGCGCCGCGCCATGTGCACCAGCATCTCCGCCGGCACAAACCGACCGGGAAAGCGATCGTTGAGCTTCTCGAGCCGAGAGACGAGTGCCCCCGCTCCCATGGCGTCGATCGTGCGAAACGGGCCGCCCCGGAACGGCGGATAGCCGAAGCCAAAGACCGCCCCCACGTCACCGTCGCGCGGGGATCGGATGATCCCCTCCTCCAGGCAGCGCGCCGCCTCGCCCAGGATGGCGCAGGTCAGGCGCTCCGTGATCTCGCTCGCCTCGACGGCAACGCGCTGCGCCCCGGTCGGGAACAGCGTGTACACCGAGGGATCCACCCCACCGCGCACCCCCTCCGCATCATAGAGGTAGAAGCCGCTCTTTCCCTTCCGTCCCAGGCGCCCGGCCTCGACGACGGCGCGCAGCGACGCCGGCGGTGCCATGCGCTCGCCAAAGGCCTCGTGGAAGATCGGCGCCACCTTGCCCGCGACATCGAGCCCCACCTCATCGAGCAGGGTGATCGGGCCGACCGGGAACCCGTCCGCCACGACCGCGGCGTCCAGCGCGTCGACCGCACAGCCCGCATCGAGCAACCGCCCTGCTTCGTTCAGGTAGGGGTTCAGGATGCGGTTCACGTAGAACCCCGGCGCGTCGCGCACCACGATCACCGTCTTCCCGATCCGCTTGCCGAAGGCCACGACCGCCGCCGTCACGTCGTCGCGCGTGGCCGGCGTCACGATCACCTCGAGCAGCGGCATCTTGTGCACGGGGGAGAAGAAGTGCATGCCGAGCACGCGTTCCGGGCGGCGTGACACCTCGGCGATCCGCGCAATCGGGATCGTGCTGGTGTTGGAGGCCACGATCGCCCCCTCGTCGAGGACGGCCTCCAGCTCGCGGACCACCTGGTGCTTCACCGCGAGGTCCTCGAAGACGGCCTCGATCACGAGGTCGACGTGCCCGAAGCCGGTGTAATCCACCGTACCACCCGCCAGCAACAGTTGGTCATCCAGCTGCTGCCGCGTGACCTGCCGCTTCTTGAGTCGCTCGGACAACACCGATCGGACGGCCGCGAGTCCCTTGCCCACGCGCTCGAGGCTGGCATCCTTGAGCCGCACCGGGATCCCCTGTTGCACGGCCACCGTCGTGATCCCGGCGCCCATGAATCCTGCGCCGAGGACGCCTAACGACTCGATCGGGGGAACGACGGCGGGCACCGCGGCCACCCCCGGGTCCTTCTTGAGCGCCGTGGTCGCGAAGAAGAGGAAGATCAACTCGCGGCACACGGGGGACGCGGCCAGCTCCCCGAACAGCTTCGCCTCGGTGGCAAAGCCGCCAGCACGACTCCCGTAGGCGGCCTCGACGGCCGCCAGCGCCGCGGGAATCGCCGGGTAGTGTCCCTTGCTCTTTGCCAGGGCCATCTCGCCCGCCTTCTTGAGCACCACCGAGCGACCCAGCGGATTCCCTTCCAACGCGAGGTCGACCAGGGAACGCTCGCGCGGGCGGGCACCCCGACGCAGCGTGCCCGCGGCGAGCGCGGCGGCACGCTCGAGCGCGACGCGGCGGAGGATCGACGGATGGACCATCTCGTGCACCAGCCCCATCTGCAGCGCCTTCTTCGCGCGCACGTTGCGGCCGGTGAGGATCATGTCCAGCGCCGCTTGCAGCCCCACGACATGCGGGAGCCGCTGCGTGCCACCCGCGCCGGGAATCAGCCCCAGCTGGATCTCGGGCAACGCCAGCACCGTCTTCTCGTGGTCGCTCGCGATCCGGTACGCGCAGGCGAGCGCTGTCTCGAGGCCGCCCCCGAGGCAGGCCCCGTGGATGGCGGCCACCATCGGCACGCGCGCCCGCTCCAACCGTTCCAGCAGCTGGTGCCCTTCCTTCGAGGCGGCCTCGGCCTGGAACGCCGTCGTCCAGGCCAGGAACTCCTCGATATCGGCGCCGGCAATGAAGGTGTCCGGCTTCCCGCTCAGCAGCACCGCCGCGCCGACCCCCGTGTCGCGCTCCAGGGCGTCGAGGACCGCCACGAACTCGTCCTTCACCGCGCGCGAGAACTTGTTGATCGGCTCGCCGGGCAGGTCGAAGGTGATCACCGCCACGGCCCCTACGCGTTCCACTGTCAAGGCTGTCATGGGTTCACTCCCGCTCCACGACCATGGAAAAACCCAAACCGCCCGCAGCGCACACCGTCATCAGGCCGAACTGCCCCCCACGACGGGACAGCTCGTTGCACAACGTCGTCGTGATGCGCGCGCCCGTGGCGCCGAAGGGATGCCCGATCGACACCGAGCCGCCCAGGACGTTGAGTCGCGCCCGGTCCACCTCGCCCACCGGCTGGGTGAACCCCGCCTTGGCCGCCCACTCGCGCGACGCCAACCCCTTGAGGTTGCACAACACCTGGGCCGCAAAGGCCTCGTGCATCTCCACGAGGTCGATGTCCGCCAGCGACAGGCCGGCCCGCCGCAGCGCCAGCGGCGCGGCCAGCACCGGCGCCATCAGCAGCTGGTCCGCCGGGTCCACCGCCGCATAGGCATACGACCGGATGTACGCGAGCGGCGTGTACCCCGCCGCCTTCGCGCGATCCTCACTCATCAGCAGCACGCACGCCGCGCCATCGGTGAGCGGCGACGCATTCCCCGCGGTCACCGAGCCATACCGCCGATCGAACGCCGGCTTCAGCGACGCCAGCTGCTCCAGGCTCGTGTCCTCGCGAATCCCGTTGTCCGTCGCGATCGCCGTGCCCTCGGGCGGGACGAAGTACGGTGCGATCTCGCTCGTCAGCCGACCGTCCGCCGTGCCTGCCCACGCCATGCGATGCGAGCGCAGCGCGAACTGGTCCTGCTCTTCCCGGGCGATCCCGTGGATCTTGGCCATCCGTTCCGCCGCCTGCCCCATCGTCTCGCCGGTGCTCGGCTCCGCAATCGCCGGAGCCACCGGGACCAGGTCCCTGGGGCGAATGCGGGAAAAGGCGCCGAGCCGCGCGCCCAGGGAGCGCGCCTTCGAGGCAGCAATCAGGGCGTCGGAGAACGCCTTGGTGTGCAGGATCGGCACGTTGGTGAGCGACTCGGTCCCACCCGCAATCGCGACATCCGCATGTCCCAGGGCGATCTGGTCCGCGGCGTCCGTGATGGCCTGGTTCGCCGACGCACAGGCTCGACTCACGCTGTGCGCCTGGACCGTGCGCCCAAGCTGCGGGATCAGCGCGATCTCGCGTGCCACGCTGGGCGCCACCGGGGACGGAAGGACGGTGCCGAAGACCAGCAGGTCGACCTGCGGGCCTGTGAGGCCGTAGCGCCGGACCAGTTCAGCGACGCAGTGCCGGCCGAGGTCGATCGCCGTCAGGTTCCGAAAAACGGTTCCCGAACGGGCGAAGGGCGTCCGCATGCCGGCGACGATGGCGACGCGCCTTCCGTTTCCAAATGTGCCCATTCGGGAAAGCAGCCCGGTCCTTGCCGCGGAGGCAAGGCCCGCGGCCGGCCCCGCGCTACTTCACGCGGACCTTCACCGCCTCCACGAAGCGCCGGGCGTCCTGCTCGGCGAACTGCTCGAGGATGGTCCGATCGCCGTCCGACTTGATGCTCTCGAGGTGCAGTCCACGCGGTTCACCGTTGCGATACCGGATGACGATCTTGCGGCCGTCATACGAGATGTCGCGGATATCCGAGACGGGCACCGTGATCTCGCCACCGAGGAGCTTGTTGACACCCTCCACGACCACCTTGCCGATCGCGGCGCCCATACCATTTCCCTTCGACTCGTCGAGCTCGCGCTTCATCTCCGCCTGGATGTGCCGACGCAGGGAATCGGACAGCCCCGCCACGATCTGATCGTCACGCAACGCCATGAACGCGGCGCGGTTGGTGGTGAGGATCCGGACTTCGCCCGCGCGGAGCGGCGGCAGGACGACGTCCGGGGCGGCCGGCATCTCCACCATGGCCGGGGCCGAGGCGGGCGCCGGGGCTTCCGCGATGGCGATCTCCACCCTCTGCGCGGGGCTCGCCATGGCGGGCTCCGCCTCCAGGTCCTTCAGGTCGACCAAGACCGTCCCGCGAGGCTCCGGTGCGCGCACCTTCTGCACGATGCGGTAGCCGCCCAGCAGTACGGTCAGGCCGAGGGCAAAGATCACAAGTCGGGCGATGAATCCCATGGGAACCTCGGGGCTGAAATTGAGGCGAGGGCGCACCGACAATCTGGTGCGCCCTCTGGGTCCTACGGCACCCGCCCACCGCGGGTGTCAGGCGGTTCCGGGGACTATCGCATCTGGAATCGGCTGGTGTAGACCATAACCACCCCAAAACGACTGGCGTCAAAGCGGCGGGTATCCATGACCGTCTGCCCGAGTTCCATCCCGCGAATGGCGATGACGGCCTCGACATCGGACATGAAGACCTGGTCGGGGCGCAGGTTCACCGGGAGCTCGTCAATGAAGAGCTGTCCGCAATAGGACTCGCCGGAAAAGCGCAGGCAGGAGCTGTTCATCCCACTCGGCATCGAGACGCCGAGCAGCCGTCCGGCGCGCGCATAGTCCCCCAGGGTCATGAACCGTGACCGCAGGACTTCCATGGAATCCGGCCCGACCATCCGCGTGAAGCCGCCGAGGACGACGCCACCGAACACGCGCCGCAGGCTCTGCTGGAGGGCATCGCGCACCCCGAGTTCGGCGCTGCGTCCGGTGAGGTGCACCGTGTCGGTGACCACCTCATTCTCCGGCAGCTCAAACGACTCGGTGTTGACGGGCAGGAAACCCTGCCGACGGACGAGCAGGGTGTACTTGCCAGGCTTCTCGGCGCGGACGGAGAAGCCACCGAAGGCGTCAGTGGTGGCCGAGTCGACGATGCGATCCCGCTTGCCGAGGAGGACCACCTTGGCCTGCTGGGCGGCGGACTTTCCGGCGCCCACCACCACGATGCCCTGGAAGGACTGGGCGGTCAGGCTACCGATCGGCAGCAGGGCGAGTGCGAGTACCTGGATCGTCGTGCGCATCGTCATCCTCCTGTGTCTGAGTCGTGCTACCCCGGGGGTGCCCCCCTGTGCCAACGACACACGGCCCCGCGTGCGACCCTACCCCTCCTGGGCGTGGATCGTGACGAGTTCGAGGATCTTCAGGCGACGGGTCCGCGCCGGGAGCTTGAGGAAGGCGATCTCCCCGACGGCCTTCCCGACGAGCGACTTCCCGATCGGCGAGGCCATGGAGACGTGCCCCTCATCGAAGTTCTCGGAGTCGCCAAAGACGAGGTTGTACGTCTCCTGGGTCTTGGTGTCCTGGCACTCGACGACCACGCGCGATCCGAGCCCGACCTTGTCGAGGGGGATCTGCGACATGTCGACCGACGCCAGCTTGGAGAGGCGCTGCCGCAGCTGGCCGAGGCGGGCCTGCACGAACTGCTGGCGTTCCAGGGCGGCCTTGTACTCGCTGTTCTCGCGCAGGTCGCCCAGCTCGACCGCCTTCCGGATCTCGTTGGGGATGACGACGTTGAGCTCGTGCTGGAGCTTCTCGACCTCGGCACCGAGCTTCTGCTTGAGTTCTTCGAGCATGGCTGGACAACAAAAGGGGAGCGCCCGGCCGTCAGGATGCGGCCGGGCGCCATGGAAGGGTCTGTGGCAACCTAGAGGCCGCCGATCCCCTTGGCAATCGTCCGGCCCCAGGGGGCTGGCCCCGGGGTTCACCCCAGCTGAACTTGGATGTTCCCGTCACCACGCCCGCGCATGCCCCCCATGGCCCGTCGATTCACCCTCCTCCTGCTCGCCACGGCCTGCTCCCTGGACCCGATCGGGGATGATGTCGAGCCGGAGACCGGCCCTGGGACGGTGTATTCCCTGGTGCGGATCAATGGCGCCTCGGTCCCCGCGCAGGTGGTGCAGGCGCAGTCGGTGGTCGAGGTGACCCGGGGGGCCCTCACCCTGGCCACGGACTCGACGTTCATCCTCTCGTACATCGTCCGGACGAAGGCCGGGAGCTCCGAACAAGTCGGGACGATCACCACGCGGGGCCGCTACGGCCTGGCCAGCGCCCAGCTCCAGATGCGCGTGTCGGGGGACACCGCGGTCCGCTATCGCGGGACGTACAGCGCGACGGACGTCTCCGTCGCGGACGTCAGCGTGCCTAACGGCGACCAGTTCGCCTTCCGCCGCTAGGCCCGGCGCATCACCCCTTCGAGCGCGCGTATTCGTCCCGCAGCGCCTGCATCAACGCCCCGCGCTGCTGGTAGAGGCGGCGCAGCGGGCGCTTCTTCCGCCTGGCCAGCGCGTACGAGGTGAGGAGCGGCAGGGCGACCGTGGAATCCAGGTAGCAGACCACGGCATCGGGCAGGCGATCCGGATCGATCTTGCCCCAGCTCACGGCCTCGGCGGGAGTCGCCCCCGACAGCCCACCGGTGTCCGGGCGGGCGTCGGTGATCTGCAGGAAGAAGTCATGCCCGCGCTCGTCGATGCCGAGCACTTCCTGGATCTGCGGCTCCGTCTGCAACGCGAAGTTCTTGGGGCTGCCGCCCCCGAGGATCGTGATGGCGCTCTTGCCCCCGGCGCGCTTGGCCCCGAGCACGATCGACGCCGTCTCGTTCACGTCGAGGTTGGGGTCAATGGCGCACAGGTTCCCGTCCAGGCTGAGCGCAGCGACGTTCATCCCGATCGAGGAATCCCCGGGCGACGACGTGTAGATCGGCACGCCGCACTTGTACGCCGCGCTGAGCAGCGACTTCTGCCCGATGCCGAGCTTGCGCTCGCGTTCGGCGACGTACTTGCCGCACAACCAGTGGAATTCCGCGCTCGACATGGTGCGCTGGAACTCCTTCCCCTGCACGATGGCACGGAAGAAGGCGTCCGTGGAGAGGAGGACGTCGTAGTCGAAGAAGATGTCGTAGATGCGGACCACCCCCTCCTCGCGCAGCACCACGTCGGAGGTGGACGGGTTGCCGCGATGCATGGCGAGCCCAAGCCCGAAATGCGTGTCGTGGTACAGGTTCGCGCCGGTGGAGATGATCCAGTCGACGAAGCCGGCCTCGATGAGCGGGATCACCGCCGCCATCCCCAGCCCGGCCGGGGTCAGCGCACCGGTCATGGTGAGGCCGATGGTGACATCGGGTTCGAGCATCTTCTCGGCGAAGAGCTGGCACCCTTCGCGCAGGCGCCCCGCGTTGTAGGCGAGGTACGTCCCCTCGATGAGGTCCGCGATCCGTTCCTTGCCGGTGATCTTGCGTGGCATGATCCGCTGGCCGCGGAGGAAGCGGGACGCGGCCGCCGTCGTGTGGCCCTTGCCGGCGCGCTCGCGGGCCTCGGCGGCCTGCTTTTGCGTCGCCTTGTCTCCGGCTGCACTCGCGCGCTTGACCGTCTTGCCGACGCGCGACGCTTTGAGGCCGAGCGAGCGGCCCGCGGACTTCTTCGAACTCATCGAGTGTGCTCCATGCGCCGGCGCGCGGCGCTGACTTGGGCGTCGTAGGCGGCGATCACGGCCTGCACGGCCTCCTGCGGATCGTCGGTGACGAGCATGAGGTCCATGTCCCCGGCCGAGATCTTCCGCTCGCTCAGCACGCGCGATTGCAGCCAGCGCACGAGCCCCGCCCAGTAGTGGCGGCCGAACAGGATGACCGGGAACTGGTAGATCTTCCCCGTCTGGATGAGCGTCAGCGCCTCGAACAACTCGTCGAGGGTGCCGAAGCCGCCAGGGAAGATGATGAACGCATTCGAGTACTTGATGAACATCGTCTTCCGCACGAAGAAGTAGCGGAAGTTGACGAGGGTGTCGACATACGGGTTGGCCCCCTGCTCGAAGGGCAACTCGATGTTGCAGCCGATCGAGCGTCCGTTGCCGAGCTTGGCGCCCTTGTTGGCCGCCTCCATGATCCCCGGCCCGGCGCCCGTGATGATGGCGAAGCCGGCCTCGGCGAGCAGCCGGGCCACCTCCTGCGCGGCCTGGTACTGCGGATCATCGGGGCCGGTGCGCGCCGAGCCAAACAGGGTCACCCCCTTCTCGACGTCGGCGAAGACATCGAACCCCTCGATGAACTCCGACATGATGCGCATCACGCGCCAGGGATCGGAGCGCGTGAAGTCCACGTGCGGCATGCCATGCTGGAGCAGCTTGGCGTCTTCCGTAGTCGGCAGGATCTCGCGGATCGAGGTGTCGATCGCCTGGTGGGCACCACTCGTCCGCACGCCGGGGACGGCGGAGGGGGGCGTCCGGCCGGCCGCGCGGTGCCCCTGCTCGGTGCGCTCGCGGAGCCCGGCCACGGCCTCCTGGCTCGCGGAGAGGAGGCGTTCGGGATCCATCGCACGACCGCCAGCCGACTTGGGTCCGCGTGCACGCGGCTTTCGATTTGCCATCGCCCTTGTTCTGGTGAAGTATTCGCCGCCCACGCGCGCCTGAGTTTAATCAACCCACCGATGCCCGTCATCATCCTTGTTGCCGACGGGGCGCGCCCGGACACCCTCGCTGCTGCGATGGACCGCGGCGAGCTCCCGGCGATGTCACAACTCCGCGCGGAAGGAGGCGCGCACGTCGTGACGACGTGCTGGCCCTCCGTGACCGGGATGGCGTACGCCCCATTCCTCATGGGGATGTACCCGGGCCATGTAGGCCTGCCGGGGCTGCGCTGGTTTGACCGATCGCGCCGCATCGGGCGCTTCATGGGCCATTCGCGGAGTTATGTGGGCTCCGGGATGCGCCATGTCGACGCCGACCTGACCGGCGAGGCACGCACCGCCTACGAGTTGACGGAGCGGCGCCTCGGTGCGCTCAGTGTCATCCACCGCGGGCTGCCGTGGGGTGACCGGCTGGGGTTCGGGGCGGCGTTCGCCCTGCGGGCGGCCCGCACGCACTTTCGCGGCAACGTGCGCGGATGGCTCGGCATCGATCGCGAGATCGGGCAGGCGGTCGCCCATCGCATCCGTCGCGATCGACCCCAATTCGTCTTTGCCGCCTTCACCGGCATCGACAAGACCTCGCACTCCGAGGGGCACGACGCCCCCGTGGTGCGCGACGCCATGCGCATCGTGGACGACGCCGTGGCCGAGATCCGCCAGGACGCCGAGCGTGCGGACCAGTGGCGTGACATGCACCTGTGGATCGTGAGCGATCACGGACACTCGCCGGTCGCGCAGCACGACGACATCGCCCTCTGGATGCGCGAGAGCGGCCACCGCGTCCTGGCCCATCCGTGGACCCTCGGCAGCGGCCACGATGTGGCGGTGATGGTGAGCGGCAACGCGATGGCGCACCTGTACCTGGACCTCGCGGCGCGCGCGCCGCGGGGCTGGGACGCCCTGCGCCCGCACTGGCAGGGCACGTTGGAGGGATTGCTGGCGCGCCCGTCGGTCGACCTGGTGATCGCCCCGCTCAGCACGACCCGCGCCGAGGTGCATGGCCGGGGACGGGGCCACGGGACCATTGCGCATGAGGCGGGATGGTACCGCTACGAGCCCGTCTCGGGTGACCCGTTAGGCACCGGGGCGCTCGCCGCCAGCGACCCGACCGGCGCCTGGGACGCGACACGCCCGAGCGACTACCCGGACGTGCTGGTGCAGGTGGTCTCGATGCTCCGGTCGTCGCGGATCGGCGACCTGATGGTGTCGGCCGCCCGGGACTGGGACCTGCGCGCGAAGTACGAGCCCATCCCGCACCGGTCCTCGCACGGGGCCCTGCACCGCGACCACATGCTGGTGCCACTCCTGCTCAACACTCCCAGCGTGTCGACCCCGCGCCGCACGGTCGACGTGATGCCCACGGCGATGCGGGCCCTGGGGGTGGCGCCACCCACGGCGGTGGATGGCGCCATCTTCCTCTAGGTCAGGGGACGACCTGCGGCTTGGGCTCGATGCGCACGATCCAGAGCCCGTTGTACATGTCGTTGACGTACGCCAGCCCGTTCTTGACCACCACGCCCCACGTCATCGCCGCGTTCTTCACGCGCCCATCCATGTCCGCGGTGTTCAGGTGCGCAATCTCGCGCCCCTGGGCGCGCAGGTCCCCACGCAGCTCGCCGCTGACGTCGAACGCCCGGAAGCCGCCGTTGTACGCGCCCATGTAGAGCGTGTCGCCGGCGACCCAGACGTTGTGCACCCCGCCGAACTCCGGCTCGTAGTGGGCCACTGACTTCGGGTTGTTCATGTCGCTGACATCGACGACCTGCAGGCGACCGTACGCCCGGCCGGCCGACGCGTCCTTGGCCCCCTGGACCCCGGCGGCGGGAAAGACCTCGTCGGCGATGAAGACGTAGTTCTTGTGGCGCCAGGCCGTGTGCGTCCCGCGGATGAAGCCCGGCCCGCCGCTCGCCTCGACGTCGCGATACATCGCGTTCAGGTCGTACTTGAACTGTGAGACAAACTGGGGATTGCTCGGCGACCCGCCCTTGACGCCGTTGCCGACGTCCAGGATCACCAGCCCGTCGTTCCACCAGCTGCCGTAGAGCAGGCCGTCCTGCACGTCGATGTCGTGCAGGGTGCGCCCGACGTCACCGTGGGCCTTGGGGGTCTTCCACTGGGCGACCTCCTTCGGCTTGTACGGGTCGTTGATGTCAATGACATGCAGCGCGCCCGTACCGTCGTTGGTCAGGTAGATGTGCGTGCCGTACTTCTCCTGCTTGAAGACGAACGACGAGTGCACGCCGGACGTGACGCCGTCCGTGAACTCGCTGATCACCTTGGGGTGCTTGGGGTCCTCGAGCGAGCAGATCACGATGCCATTCTTTCGGTCACTCGCGCCCTCGCGGGTGAAGACCAGGAACTTCCCGTCCGGCGTCGTCATCACGTCGTTGACGCGGCGGGTGTTGGAGACGATCGAGTCGGTCACGACCGGCTTCGCCGGGTCGCTGATGTCGATGGCGTACATCACGTCGCCCCCGCCCCCGCTCCCGAGGTAGGCGTGCTTCCCATCCGGGTGGATCCAGACTTCCTCGGTGGAGAAGCGGCTGCGCGCAAGGCGACCAACCACCGAAAGCGGACGCCGCACGTCCCGCGGGGCCAGGCGCACGACCGCCTGCGACGTCCGCGAGCCCTGGCTCGCCGTTACGACGTACTCGCCCGGCGCGTACCCGGTGAACGCCCCGTCCTGCCCGATCACCCCTTCACCGGGAGAGAACGACCACCCGGTCGACAACCCGGCGATCTCGCGACCGCGCGCATCCTTCGCCACGGTCTTGAAGCGCACCACGTCGCCCTGCCGCGCGTCCACCCGCGACGGCGACAGCTCCATCGTCGCAACGGTCGCGTTGAGCACCTCCACCGGCACGGTGACCGTCGCCGCACCGGACGTGCCGGTCAGCGTCGCCCGCCCGGCGGCCGCACTCGCCAGCATCCCGTCCTGGTCCACCCGCACGATGGCCGGTGCGGACGACCGCCAGCTGATCCGCTCGTCGGGACGCGGATCTCCGGTCTTCGAGAAGACCTGGCCACCGATCCGCAGCCGCTGCCCAAGCGCCATCTTCACCGACTCGTAGCTCGGCGCGATCCTCGCCGCCGGGCCGGGGACCATCTTCACCTCGACCCGTTCCGTCTTCGGTCGCTGCCCCGGGACCAGCGCCGTCACCGCGATGGGCAGGGTGCCGGTCGCGCCCGACGTCACCAGGCCGAGCGAGTCCACCTCACCCTCAAAGCGCGCCCCCTGGCCCTGGAAGCGGATGCGCGCGCCGGCGACCGGTCGCCCCTGGGCGTCGACCGCCTGCGCACGGAGTCGCATGGTGTCCCCCGCGACGACGACGGGCTTGGCCGGCGTGATGATGAGCCGGGCAACTTCCGGCGACTGGGCCGCCGTCACTGACGGCAGCAAGGCGGCAGCGAGCAACGCGGCCGCGCGAGCGTGAGCGTTCATGTCGAGATGGTCCGTCTGGTTGGATGGAGAACGATGCAACGCCAACCGGACCCCCGGCAACGAGCGACCGCGATTTTCGTGGACCCACGGCCGCGCCGGCGGACCGGTTGCCGACGCGCAGGGGGAGTGCTTCATTCGCCCCATGACCTCGGCCGTGACTCGCCCCGTGGATCCGGCCCACGCGTTTGACGTCGAGCGCGTGGGGGCGTGGCTGCGCCAGGAAGTCGGCCCATACGATGGCCCCCTGGAGGTGGTGCAGTTTTCGGGTGGGCAGTCGAGCCCGACCTTCCTGCTCACCTCGTCGGCGGGGCGGTATGTCCTGCGCCGCAAGCCCGCCGGGCCCACCCTGCGCACGGCACACGCGGTGGACCGCGAGTTCCGCGTCACCCGGGCACTGCACGCCGCCGGGTTCCCGGTGGCGCGACCCCTGGCCCTCTGTGACGACCCGTCCGTCATCGGCACCCCGTTCTTCGTGATGGACCACGTCGACGGCATCGTGCACTGGGATCCCCGGCTGCCGCTGGTCCCGCCCGGCGGACGGCGCGTGATGTACGCGGAGATGGCCAGCGTCCTGGCCCGACTGCATGCCATCGACATCGACGGCGCGGGTCTTGGGGACTTCGGCCGCCGCGAGGGCTACTTCGCGCGACAGGTCGCGCGGTGGTCCGAGCAGTACCTCGCGTCACGCACCCGCGACCTGCCCGCGATGGACGCCCTGGTCGATTGGCTGCGCGATCACCAGCCGCGCGAATCCGGCCGGTCGGCGATCCTGCACGGGGACTTCCGGCTCGACAACCTGATCTTCGATCGCGACGCCCCCGTGGTGCGCGCGGTGATCGACTGGGAGCTGTCCACGTTAGGCGACCCGCTGGCGGACCTGAGCTACCAGTGCATGGTGTGGCACCTCCCCGCGGGCGCCTTCGGCAGCCTGCGCGGGGTGGATCTCGCGCGCGAGGGACTCCCGGACGAGGCGGAGTACCTCGCGATGTACGCTGAACGCACCGGGCTGCGACGGCCGGACGATTGGAACGTCGCGATCGTCTACAACCTCTTTCGCCTCGCCGCGATCCTCGAGGGCGTCGCGCGCCGCGCCATCGACGGCAACGCGTCCAGCACGCGCGCCGCCGAGATGGGGCGCCTGGTCGCTCCCATTGCCGACACGGCCTGGGCGCTCGCGCGTTCGTTGTAGGCGCCACCGGCCGGGCGCACGGCGCCCTGCCCCCCGCAGGTCGCCGGCAGTGACGCGGCGGGATAGCTTGGGGGATGGACTTCCAGCCGTCGCCGCGCGCCGCCACCCTGGTCGCTCGCCTCCGGGACTTCATGGAGGCGCATGTCTACCCGAATGAGGCGCGATACCGCGCCGAGGTGGAGTTGGGTGATCGATGGGCGCCGGTCGCGCTCGTGGACGAGCTGCGCGTGCGCGCCCGGGCGGCAGGGTTGTGGAACCTCTTCCTCACGCACAGCGACCGCGGCGCCGGGCTGACCAACGTCGAGTACGCGCAACTCGCCGAGGTGATGGGTCGGGTGGAATGGGCCAGCGAGGTGTTCAACTGCGCCGCGCCCGACACCGGCAACATGGAGGTGCTCGACCGGTACGGCACGCCCGAGCAGCAGGCGCGCTGGCTCACCCCGCTGCTCGCGTGCGAGATCCGCTCGGCCTACGTGATGACCGAGCCCGACGTGGCGTCATCGGACGCGACGAACATCGCGCTGGCGATCCGGCGCGACGGCGACGACTACGTGCTGCACGGGCGCAAGTGGTGGGCGACCAATGCCGCGGACGC
>JAEUJL010000892.1 GCA_016794835.1 Gemmatimonadota bacterium
GGACCTGGGCTCCATTGAACCGGGCAAGGCCGCCGACCTCCTCGTGCTGGACGCCAACCCGCTGGACAACATCCGGAACTCGATGGCGATCCGCTACGTGATGAAGGCCGGGCGCCTGCTCGAGGGGAGCACCCTCAACGAAGTCTGGCCGACCACCCGTGCCTTCCCCACGCCGTATTGGGTGCGAGAGCAGCGGGCCCTCCAGGGACTCGAGCGGCGTTAGGCGGCGGTCAGCGCGGCGTGGGGGCGGCAACGCGCGTCAGGACCGCGCGCTGTCGCCCCAGGATGCGGTGCGTGTGGATCTCCACACCGCCCTCCGCGTTGGCGCCGGACCCGCGCACCGTGGTGGTGGGTGTGGCACTCCAGAAGATGATGTCGTGCGTCAGGGTGTCGGCGTGCAGCGTGTACCGGCTCTCGAGCCGTTGGGTGCCCACCTGGAAGACCGACACCAGGCTCCCGCCCACATAGGTATCCTCGAGCACCACCCCGTTCCCTTCGTCGGTGGCGTACAGTCCCCGCGCGGCATCGCGCACCAGCAGGCGATAGTCGCGCAGGCCGCGCACCGTGTCCGCGTTGAACACCGTGCGCCACACCCAGGCGTCGCGCCCGGGATCCCTCGCGATCGTGAGCGTCAGGGGTATCCGGTTCCTGACGCTATCCGGCGGAGCCACCGTCGTCAGCGTGCCGCGCCATTCGCCCGCCCACCCTTCGGGAAACGCGCGCTCCTGCGCGGGCACGGACATCGCCACCAGGAACGGCAGGCACAACAGCCTTGAGCGCATACGGGGACAGGGTACGGGAAGCGGGAGCAGCCGGAACCACAATGTACGCGTGTGCCCCAACGGGCTGTTCACCGGCACGCAGGAGCCGCACGCCCGACGTCGGCCGACTCCTGTCGGCGGTGCCTCACCGAGTGTCGGGCGCCCGCTCCAACAACTGGCGATAGCGCGCGGTGAGCGCGGCATAGTCATACTCCTCGACCCAGGCGGCGAGTCGCGCGACATGTGGCCACCCGTCCGGGACGCCAATCCCGTCGAGCGGGCCCGTGACATCCGCCACCAACCAGGCGCGTCCGTAGGCATCGGCGTGTTCGGCGCGCTCGAGTCCCTCCTGGAATCGTGCCGCGGCCGCACCGCCATCCCCCTGCAACACCGCGAGGCGCACGGCCAGTGCCTCAAGCAGCTCACGGCCCTGGAACCACCAGTCGGGCTGGCTCCGCAGGTGCATCGTGCACACCTGCAGGCACCCGCGGGCATCATCCTCCCGGCCGAGCGCCAGCCACGCCAGTCCCTGTCCGGCACGCGCGCCGATCTCCACGTCGAGCTGGTTCATGGTCGCGGCCGTGACGGCTGCGTCGCCGTAGAGGCGCGCGGCACGCTCCGCATCGTTGGTCTCGCGCGCGAGGTTGGCGAGGTTGTACAGCGCGGCGAGTCGGTGCGGCTCGTTGTGGAGCAGCGCGAATCCCTCCATCGCCTCGCTCAGCGAGGCATCCGCCTCCCGCAACGCGCCGCGCTTCATCTGGAGCACGCCCAGGTTGAGGGCCGCCAGCCCGGTCAGGTCCGGCGAGTGGATCTTCCGGCTGAGCGCGAGCCCGGACTCGTACGCCAGCTGCGACCGCTGGTGGTCGCCGCGCCGCGACAAGGCAATGCCGAGGTTGATGCTCGCCCGCGCCTGTCCCACCAGGTCGCCCATGGTCGTGAAGGTGGCCAGGGCGCGCTCGTAGCAGTGCAGGGCTTCGTTCGAGTCGACCTCGATGACCGCGGACCCGAGGTGCATCAGGGTTGTCGCGAGCAGTCCCGGACTCCCATGGGCTTCCGCGACCGCCACGCTCTCGTGACCCAGGCGTCGGGCCTCGCCCTGTTCGCCGCGCCGGAGCAGGATGCGCGACAGCATGCCGAGCAGCTCGACCTGCTCGTCCCACGCCCCCGCCGCGGTCACCTGGGTCAGCAAGTCGTTCACCGCATCTGCGGTCTGGGCCAGGGACTGCCCGCGCAGGCTGCGAATGCGCTCGCGCGCGCGTCGCACCGTGAAGAGCGGGTCGCCATCACCCGCCGTGGCCCCTTCGGCCAGCAGCAGGTCGCACAGCGACTCGGCCCCCTCGTACGCGCCCGAGAGTTCCAGTGAGTGGAGTCGGCGGAGGCGACAGGCCTTGAGCACCTGCGCATCCGGGGCGTTCCGTTCGGCCAGGGCGTAGGAGGCGGCCGCTTCGTCATGGGCGTACACCGAGACCGCGCGTTCGGCCGCGCGGACCGCGTAGGCATGCGCCTTCTCCTTCGTGCCGGCCGCGTCGTAGTGCGCCGCAATGACCGCGATCGCATCCGGGCGCAGGCGCTCGAGTGCCGCCGCCACCTGGCCATGCATCCGGGCGAGGCGGCGCCGCGGGACCCGCGCCTTGATGGCGTCCGCAATCAGCCCGTGGGAGAACGCGTACTGCTCCGCGGCGGGGTCGCCCACCTCCTCGACCACATGCGCCGCGTGTCCCTCCGCGAGGGCATCGAGCAGGTCATCCTCGTCCATCTCCCCGGCCGCGAGCACCGTGTCGAGGTCGAACGAGCGGCCGACCACCGCCGCCACGGTGAGGTGTGCGCGTGCCTGTTCCCCAAGGCGCTCGATCCGGGCGTCGATCAGGTCGGTCACCGCCGATGGCAACTCGAGGTCCGGTCGATCCCGCCACTGCCAGCGACGGCCGGCGTACCACAAGGCCCCGGCGTCCTGCAACGAGCGGAGCACGTGGACGACGAGGAGCGGGTTGCCCTCGGTGTAGCGGTGGACAAAGCGGAGGAAGCTGGGCTCGATCTCTCCCTGGTGGAGGATGGTCTCCAGCCAGGTCCGGAGGTCCTCCTCGCCGAGCCGATGCAGCGTGAGATCGCGATAGCGCTCATCGCGCGACAGGTGGCGGCGCCGCTCCGTCACGCGGGACGCGTCCTCGGCGCGGAGCGTCATGCAGATGAGCAGGCGCTCGGACTCGAGGTTGTGCCGCACATACTCGAGGGCATCCCAGGTCGATGCGTCCGCCCACTGCACGTCATCGACCACCAGCATCAGCGGCACGCGCTGACATGCTTGCCGAAGGTAGGCCGAGAGCTCGGCAAGCAGCGAGTACTTGGACCCCGGGGTGGCCTCGGGCACCTCGCCGGCGCCAAGGGCCGGGACCAGGCGCGCCAGTTCCGGCCACTGGGCCCCCGCCGGCACCAACTGGGCCGCGTGGATGGCCTGCACCATCTCGGCCCAGGGGCCGTACGGCGGCTTGACGTCGGTCGCGAGGCAGCGCCCACTGACCATGAGGCCCCCGCGAAGCCGCACTTCCGGCTGCAGCTGGCGGACCAACGACGTCTTGCCGATGCCCGCCTCCCCCACCACGCAGGCCAGGCGCGGCTTGCCGCTGCACGCCGACTCGAGCTCCTGCAGCAGCGCGCGAATCTCGCGGGTGCGCCCGACAAAGCGGTCGAAGTGCAGCGTCGCGACCATCCGCTCGTCGTCGGCCTCGGTGGCGCTCGCCGCCTGGTTGCGCCCGCGGCGCTTGGCCACGTAGAGCGCGCGATCCGACGCCGCGAACAGGGACTCCATCTCGCCGGTCGACGCATCGCTGGTGGCCACCCCGATCGAGAGGGTCACGCCGACCGTCCCTTCCCGGCGCTCCCGGATGGCCAGCCGGACCGTCGCGACCGCCGCGCACAGGTCGGCGGCAATCGCCCGCGCCACGTCGTGCTCGGTGTTCGGGAGCAGGAGGACAAACTCGTCCCCCGCATAGCGCCCGAGGATCCCGCGCTCCCCAACGGCATCCTGCATCCGGGCCGCGACCGCCCGGAGGACGTCGTCGCCCTGCAGGTGGCCGAAGGTATCGTTGACGAGCTTGAAGTGATCGACGTCAATGACGAGCAGCGAGAGCACCTCGCCCCGTTCACGTGCCTGCGCCAGGCACTCCTGCGCCTGTTGCAGGACGGCCTTGCGCACCAGGAGCCCGGTCAGGTCGTCGCGCTCCACCGCGTGGATATTGAGCACGCTGCGCCGCGTCGAGGCCGACGGCTCCGCGTGCGTCACCACCTCGGCCACGGCCGCGACGCACGCATCAAAGAGCCCCGGGTCGAACTGGCGGCCCACGTCACGCCGCATGACCTCGAGCGCGTCCTCGCTGGACAGCGGCTGCTTGTAGCTGCGCTCCGTGGTCAGGGCATCGTACACATCCGCGAGCGTCACGATCCGGGCCCACAACGGGATCTCCTCGGCTCGCAGCCCGTCGGGATAGCCCGATCCATCCCAGTTCTCGTGGTGCGAACGCACACAGGGCACGACATCGAAGGGAAAGTCCAGCTCCGCCAGGATGTCCGCGCCCGCGCGCGCGTGCAGCTTCATGACGGCCCACTCGTCGGCCGTGAGCTTTCCCTGCTTGTTCAGGATGTCGGAGGAGATCACCACCTTGCCAACATCGTGCAGCAGCGCCCCTACCCGGAACCAGAACATCTGGTCCGGCTCGACCCCCACCCGCCGGGCGATGGCACACGCCAGTTCCGCCACGCGATCGCAATGACCGCGCGTGTAGCGGTCCTTCTCCTCGATCGACTCGCTCCAGCGGCGCACGACCTCCAGCACCTCGCGCTCCAGCCGCTCCGCCATCCCGAGCACCTCGGAGATGGCCTGCGGCACGCGGATCTCGGAGTAGAGGCGCCGCGCGGTGTTGAGTGCGAGCAGGAGGTCCCGCGTCCGCCCCTGCCCCCGGAACAACTCCGCGCGATCGCGGGCGAGTTGCGCACGCAGCAACTGGTCGCCGCGCTGCACGGCGTACCGCTCCGCCTCGTCAAACGCGCGCTCCGCACCCGTGATGTCCCCCGCCGCGAGGGCAATGAGTCCCTGCACGCGGTGGGCATGCGCCGTCGCAGCAGTCACCACGCGACCTTCGACCATCGCCTGCGCGCACGCCGCACGCGCCGCAGCCAGGTCCCCGCGACGCACCCACATCTCGGCGCGGTTCAGGGCGATCATCGCGTGGACCGAATGATCCGCCACCTCGAGCGCGAGGGACTGCGCCTCGGCAAACGCCGCCTCCGCCGCTTCCCAGTCCTGCGCCTCGGTGTGCAGGCGTCCCAGGTTGTTCTGCGTCGTGCAGATCTCGCGCCGTGAGCCCCGGGCGCGCCACGCCCCCAGGCTCACCTCATAGTACCGACGGGCCTCCGCATGCGCCCCACGCACACTCGCGACCACCCCGAGGTTCTGTGCGGCGACGGCGGCCAGGTGCAGGTCGTTGGTCTCGCGGGCGATATCCAGCGCCTGCGCGTACAGGTGGTTGGCCCCATCCAGGTCCCCGCGCTGCCAATTGATGATGGCACGCAGGTTCAGGCAGTGGCCGAGTCCGGCGCGCTCACCCAGGTGCCTCGCCACCCCTTCGGCACGGGACAGGTAGCTCAGCGCCTCGGTGAACTCCGCGGCTTCCTGGTGCGTGCGCGCCACCCAGCGCAGCAAATCGACCTGGAGCCGTGGAACCGCGGTCGCCTCGACGTTCTTCAGCAGCGCGAGGTATTCGACGCGCGCATCCGCCCACTGTCCTTGCCGCTCGAGTTCCCGGGCACGGGCCAGCCGGTCAGCCGATTCGGGCTCGTGGAGCGGAGACTGTGACGGGAGGAGTTCGACGGAACGAACGTCGGTCATGCAGGGGGAGCACGCGGGGCCGTTGCGCCGGGAGGATGGGGAGCGCAACCGTCATGCAAGACGAGCAAGCCCGCGCCTGTGTATCGCGTGACACGTTCCTCCCGCACGCTCGCCTTGCATCCTGCGGCGCGTCGTGCAATCCGCCAAACGCGCCGCACCCCGTGCACTCCTCTCGGAGGCTTCGCCCCCCGCGCCGTGCGCGTCAGCGTCGGGCGACGTGACCGAGGACGGCACAGGTTGCTCGCGGAGACCCGGCAGTCCCGGCCGATGTGCGCTCCATCACCATCGCGGCATGAGGACTGCCTTATGAAGCGGCCGAACCGTGATGCAGCACACACTTCTCCTGATACTTCCATTACGACAATGTCCAGCACCCGCCGCTTCTTCGCCGCCGCTGCCGCCCTGCTCCTCGTGGTCACCACCGCGTGCTCTGACGCCACGGGGCCGTCGGCCGCGCGTCGCTCCGGCTACCTCACGGCGTCCTCTGCGGTGAACACGGCCGCGACCAGCACCACCGGCACCACCGGGACGACCAAGACGGCCTCCACGAGCGGCACGGGAACGACGAGGGGGACCAAGACCCCGGTCGCCGAGCCGCAGAGCTCCGGCTACAACGTCACGGCGTACTGATTCGAGCGAACCCAGGTGCCCCGGTCACTCGGCCGGGGCACCTGACGCGCTTCCACGCGTCACCCCGCCCGCGACCGCAGGGCATGCTCCACGTCGCGCATCACCACCGGCGCGGGCAGGGTGTGGCCCTCCTGGCGACGGGTGGGCACCGTGACCTTCGCGACCTGGCCGGCGCGATCCAGCTCAACGATCGCCGACACCCGATCCTCCGGCCCCTGCGCGACGCCAATCACCAGGGTCCACGTGCCCTCGCTCGCCCACTGCTTCCTGAGGGCAAACACGCCCGTGCGTGACGTCCGCGCAAACTCCAGGGGCACGGTGCGCCGCTGCCCGTTGACGATGCCCTCGGCGGTGCCGCTCACCGGGAAGTTCATCGGGTTCCCGTGGTGAAAGGCGTGGACGACCAGGAACGCGTCCTTCGTTGAGCTGTCGTACGGGTTCACGGGGTACTCGATGCTGATCCACGGGGGCCCGCTGGTCGGGGCGGTGGGAACGGCCGGGGTCGCGGACAATGCGGCGGCGAGGGCGCCGAGGAGGAGCCTGGTCATGGGAGTCTCGAGGTGGGTGAGGTCTGTGCCGGTGGGTGCGTTGGTGTGAATCACCAACGCCCCGCTGCAGGGCGACCCGGCGATCGCTGCCGGGTCAGCCCGGCTTGTTCGGTGGTGCGTCGGACCGCAAGAGCCGGATGTTCCCCTTGAAGGAACGCAACGTCGCCCGGGCATCGCCAATGCCAAGACCGAGGCTCAGCTCTTCGCCGCGGCCCTCCCGCCCGGGCGTCGGGCGGCGTGAGGTGACGTTGTTGAGGATGCTGCCGGCAATGGTCGTGGCCTCGATGTCGAGCGAGGCCTTCACCGGCAGCGCCAGGTCGATGGTGCCGCTGTGGGAGTCGATCGTCAGGGAGCCCGCACGCCGCAGCGTTCCGCCAAACACGACATTGCCGGTGACGGACTCGATCCGCGCGCGTTCGTAGTCTCCCCCGCGCGCCGTGATGGTGCCACTCACGGTGGTCATTCCCGCATCGGGCGACCCGCCGTTGACGACGATGGCGCCACTCGCCGTCTTGACGCGCATCCACCCGGGCGTCCCCGTGATGGTGACCGCGCCGTCCATCGATTCCACGTTCAGTTCACGCGGCGTGCCGCTGACCGCGATGCGCCCGCCGACAATGTTCAGGTCCAGGCCCCCGGTCACCCCGGTGACGTCCATGCTGGCATTCGCGGCCTTGGCCCAGACGGTGGCCCCGGACGGGACGAACAACTCCAGCTTGCCCGTGGCCGCCGCGCCGGCGGGGCCTTCCAGGTAGTACTTCACCCCCTTGGACGGCGTCTCACTCGCCCCGCCGTCGACGCGCGTTCCCTTGGGGACGTCGCCTGTGAGGAGCAGCGAGTCGCGATCCCACGCGGTGACGCGCAGCGAGGCAAAGGCCCCGTTGACGCGGACATACACATCACGCGTGACGTGATGGCGCCGCTCGACCTTCTGCTGGGCTGCCGCAGCGGTCGCCACACCACACACGACCAGGGCCGACAAGACACGCAACGGGTTCATGTGCTGGATGCGAGCTGGGTGGCCCGCCGCAAGAGGTCAACTTTCTGTCGATGATTGGATGCCAGCAGGTCCAGCAGTGCTGCATTCGCCGGGTCACGCAGCAGCGCATCCCGCGCCTCGGCAATGGCCGCGTCCACCGTCGCCAGCGCGCGCTCCACCGCGGCCACCGTCGCCGGGTCGAGCACGGCGCGCTGCGCGTCGAGTTGCGACTGCAGCGAGGCGGCACTCTCGATGTAGCCCGTCTCGGTGGTCACCCACGCCGCGGGGAGGAGCGCCGCCCCCTCGGGTGGCGCGACCGGTGCGCGGTCGCGCAGGAGCAGCGCCGTGGTCCCCGAGGAGAGCACCACGAGGACCGTCGCCGCGGCCACCAGCATCCGCGTGGACCAGGACCGCGGCCGCGCCCGCGATCCGGGGAAGGCGACCACCCGGCGCGCGTCGATCGTCTCGCGGACTTCTGTCCAGAGCCCTTCGGGGGCCGGCAACGCCTCCGGAAGGGCCGCCGTCGCGGCCAGCAGGCGTCGCAGGTCGGCGACCTCCTCCCGGCACGACGCGCAGTCCGCCAGGTGCCGCTCGACCTCGCGTTGCGCCCCGGCGGCCAGCCGCGCGTCCACGAAATCGTTAAGGTGTGACACGTCAGGGTGGGTCATCGATCCAGCCAGGTCATGAGGAGTTTGCGGGCCCGGTGCAGGTGCGCGCGCACTGTGCCCGGGGCGATCGCCATCCGGTCGGCGATCTCGTCGTGGCGAAAGCCCTCGACGTCGTGCAGCACGAAGACCTGGCGCGCGTTCGGCGGCAGCTTGGCGATCGCCCGCTCCAGGTCGATCCGGTCGCCCACGTCCGTCGGGGTCAGCTCCGCCGCCAACTGGACATCATCGTCCGTGTCGTCGGCGAGGGCGACGCGCGCCTCACGCCGCCGCTGGGAGCGGGCCGCCTCCAGGATCACGTTCACCGTCAGGCGATGCAGCCAGGTGCTGAACGCCGCCTCGCCCTTGTAGGAACCCAGTCGCTCCCACGCGCGCACAAAGGCGTCATGCGCGAGTTCGCGCGCACGCTGACGGTCGCCGGTCATGCGCAGGCACAGGGCGAAGGTGCGTCCCACATGCCGCCCGAACAGGACCTCGAACGAGCGCAGGTCGCCCGCCTGCGCGCGCAGGGCGAGGTCGCGGTCGTCCGACAGGTCGGGGTTCGGGGCCGTCACGCGCGGGTGGAGGGTGAAGGCGGGCACCGTCATGGTCCCGGTGTGATGCCGACCGGGGACCGCCTGCTTAGAACGACATCCTCGACCTCGGCGCGATGGCCCGCAAGACCGGGCCATTGGCATCGCCACCCGGAAGGCGAAGATTTGTGGCGGGCCAGCCCGTAGGGCGGCCCGTGCCCCTCTCCCGTCGGACTTGACCCCCCTTCGCTGGTTCCTCACCGCCCTGTCGTTTGCCGCGTCGGTCGGGGTGTCCGTCTACGTGGTCTCGTCGAGCTGGCCCGAAGGTGGCGCCCCGCTCGGGCTCCCCTGGGGGTCGCACCTCCTCCTGCTCGCGGCCGTCGGGTTCGAGATCGTCAGTCGCGTCCTCAAGATCATCCTCAGCGCCAGGGCGATCGGGGTCCACACCCCGTTCGGGGTCGCTGCCCGCACCATCCTGGGTGGTGATTTCGCCGCCTCGATCACGCCGTCGCGGTCGGGGGCCGAGCCCGCGCGGTTCCTCGTGTTGACCGAGGCACGCCTCCCGGTGGCGAGCGTGCTCCTGGTCCTGTTCCTCGAGCTCTTCCTGGAGATGGTGTCGCTGGCCGTCCTGGCCATCGCTTTTGGCATCTGGTGGCACGACCAGTCGGGGATCGTGCGCGGTATCCTGCTGACCGTGGGGATCTACTCCATGGGTGTCCTTGGGACCGGGCTCCTCGGATTGGTCCTGGCGAAGCGTCGCGCCAACGGTCCGCGGCCACCCCTCGTGCGATGGATGGGGATCGGCTCTGGGGCCTGGCGACGCATCCAGCTTTCGTTGCGCCAACTTCGCGCCTCGGCTGGCTCCCTGCGCACCGCGCATCGTGGGTTGATGCTGGCCGCCCTCGGCTTCTCCATCCTCCATGTCATGGGGCGCCTGGCGATCCTTCCCCTGGTCACGGCAGCGTACGGCGAGCAGGCGCCGCTTTCCTCGCTCGTGCTGTGGCCGATGGCCCTGCTTTACGGGGCGGCGATCGCCCCGGCCCCGGGTGGAGGTGGCGTGGTGGAGTTCGCGTTCAACGCCGCGTTAGGCGGGGTCCTGTCCCCGCGGCTCATGGCGGCGTCGCTCATCTGGTGGCGGGTGTACTCGTTCTACATCTAC
>JAEUJL010000018.1 GCA_016794835.1 Gemmatimonadota bacterium
GGCCTCGTCCAGTCGGGCCAGCTCGGAGGCGGGGGTGAGGCGCACGATGCGTCCCCGGACATCGTCGCCGTCGGCCGGATTCCCGGCGAGGGCGAGGTAGCGGCAATACTGCTGCACCGCCTCGGTGTTCTCCGTGAGTGCTTCGTGCTCACGCGCGAGCGCGTAGGCAAGCCGGGAATTGCCGGGCGCGAGCGCCTGCGCCTTGAGGAACGCGTCCCGCGCACGCGCGTGTTCGCCCTGCAAGGCCGCGTCTTGCCCGTCCTCGATCAGCTGCTGGGCCTCGGCCTCACTCGTGGGGTTGGGGGCCGTGAGCTGGCGCAGCGAGGTGATCGCCGCGCATCCGGTCACCCCGCCGGCGGCGAGGGCGGTCTTAACGGGAAATCCCTGGGCGGCGGCGGGTGCCGCGCCCGCGACGATCAGGAGGCCGAAGACGAGGCGCCTCATGGGACGGTGATGGCGGAGGTTCCGGTGACCCCTTCACAGGTCGCCGTCACGTTGACCGGGGCACTCCCCGTGCTTGCCACGCCGGTGATCGCAAAGGTCAGCTGCCCCGAGAGGTTGGTCGTTCCGGAGGCCACACTCACCGTGAACTTGGTCGGATCGGCGCTGGCGATGGTGCACGCTCGGCTGGTCGCGTCCAGGTTGGCGGTGGTCTTGGCTGTGAGCGTGATGTTGATCGAAGCGCCGACGGCGACCGTCCCCGGGTTTGGCGAGAGGGTCACCGTACCCACGGGGACGAGGGTGATGGTCACGGTGGAGGTGCCCGAGACCGGGGATGCCGGGGTGCCAGGCGAGGTGGCAGCCGTGACCGTGACGGTGCCGGAGTCCACAGCCGTCGCGACACCGGTCGTCGGGTTGACGGTGATCTTGCCGTTGGTCGCCGACCAGGCGAAGGCGCGTCCGGTGAGGGTGCGACCGAGCGAGTCCAGGGCGGTCGCGGTGAAGTTCTGCACCTGGCCGACCTGCAACGCCGGGTTGGCCGGCGTCACCTGTACGGTCTTCGCCGGGATCAGGTTCACGGTCAAGGCGCTCTGGCCGGAGATCGACTCGAACGCGACTGTCGCGATGACATTGGTCGAGCCGCTATCCACGCCGACGATGTAGCCCGTGCTCCGGGCGGTGGCCTTGGCGGTGTTCGAGACGCCCCAGGTGACGGGCCGTCCCGTGATTGGGTTGTTGGCCGCGTCGAGCAGGGTCGCCGTCGCGAGGACCGAGTCGGTGGCGAGGATCGTCGTGGGCGTGAAGCTGACGTTGACGGTCGCGACCGGGGGCAGCACGCGGACCGCCAGGGCCGAGCTGGTCACCCCTTCGCTCGTCGCGGTGATGTTGGTCGTTCCCGAGGCGACGCCGGTCACGACTCCGGTGGTGGGATTCACCGTTGCCACCGCCGTGTTGCTGGAGCTCCAGGCGACGGGCCGACCGGTGAGCACGTTGTTGCCGGCATCGCGGAGCGTGGCGGCGACATTCAGGGTTCGCGCACCAATGATCGAGTCTCCCGCACTGGCGAGGGAGACGGAGGCGACCGGCGCGAGCATGCGAAGCACCCGCGTTGTGGTGCGTCCTTCGGCGGGCGCGGAGACCGTGAGCGTGGTGGTGCCCGGTGCGACATAGGTGATCGTGAGGGGCACGTCCCCCGTCGCACTCGTGTTGGCGGCACCCGGGCTCGCCGTGGCGACGGCCGCGTTGCTCGAGGTGACGGTGAGCGCGCGTCCTTGCAGGGCCGGGGTCGTCGCCGCCGTGAGGGCCAGGGTGCCCATCCCGATGATGGAGTCGGTGGCGGGGCTCAGCCCAAGTGACGTGATGCCGGCCAGTACGCGGATATTCGCGGTGGCCGTCTTGCCTTCCACCGCGGCGGTGATCGTGGTGGTGCCGGGGGCGACCCCCGTGATGAGGCCGCTGCTGTTCACCGTGGCGGCCGCCGTGTTGCTGCTCGACCAGGTGATGGGCCGGCCGGTGATCACTGCGTTCGACGCATCCCGCATGTCTGGCGTCGCCAGCAAGGTCGCGGTGCCGAGGATCGAATCGCCCGGCGTCGTGAAGGTGATCGCGTTCACCGGCGGCAGCACGCGGAACGTCAGGGAGCCGACAATGGTCTCGCTCGTCGCGGTGATGCTGGTGGTCCCGAAGCCCACGACGGTGATCAGGCCGGAGGCATTGACCGTTGCCACCGCAGGGGCAGAGGACGCCCACACCACGGGGCGTCCCGTAAGCACGGCGTTCCCCGCATCGCGGAGGGTGACCGTGGCTTGCACGGGGGCGGCGCTGGTACCGATCACCGAGTCCGGCGTGGCCGCCACGGCGACGCTGGCGACCGGGTTGAGCATACGCACGGCGAAGGTCTGGTTGACCCCCTCGCTGCTCGCCGTGATCGTGGCCGAGCCGGCACCCACGCCGGTGACCGTGAAGGCCACGGTACCCGTGCCGCTGCTGGTTGCCGTGAGCGGCGAGACCGTCGCGACCGCGGTATTGGAGCTCGAGAGGGTGACGTTGCGGCTGGCCAGGAGATTGTTGCTGGCGTCGCGCAGCGTCACGGTCCCCGGAAGCGTTCCCGCAAGGATCAGCGAGTCGGGGGCGACGACCAGGGCGACACTCGACACGGGGGCGAGGACCGTGATGCCGGAGGTACCCGGGACGCCATCCACCGTGGCTGTGATCGTCGCGGCACCGGCGGCGACACCTGTGACCAATCCCGTGCCGTTGACCGTGGCGGTGGCCGTGGCCGAGGAGCTCCAGGTCGTGGTGCGGCCGCCTAACGCCGCGCCGCTGATCGTGGCGCTGGCCGTGTCCTGCGGCACGGCCGTGAGCTGCTGCGTCGGGGCGCTGAAGAGGTTCAGGGTGGCCGTGGCCGGCGACACCGACACGGTCGAGACCGGGACGAGGTCGACGGTGGTGGCGATCGAGCCCGGGATCCCCTCGGAGGTCGCCGTCAGGGTAATGGCGCCGACGGCCTGGCCGGTCACAATGGTGCTGTCGCCGTCTTGTGTGATCAGCGCCTTCGTGCCGTCACTGACGCTCCAGACGACGCTGCGCCCGGTGAGCTGGTTGCCTCCGCCATCGCGCACGGTCGCAACGAACTTGCGCGCATAGGTGGCCCCGACATGCACCGTCCCCGGATTGGGTCCGGCCTTGGGGGCGACCGTGACGGTCGCCACCGGGACATTGTTGACGTTGATGGTCGTCGTGGCCGTGGGGAACGGAGCCACCTGGCCCGGTGAAGACGCCGTGACCTGGATGACCTGCGTTCCCACCGCGACGGCCGTTACCAGGCCACTGGCACTGACGGTCGCCACGCCGGTGGGACTCAACGCCGCCCACGTGAGCGTGCGACCGGTCGCGTTGAGCGTCTGCCCGGTTCCGGTCGTCAGGATCGTCGACAGCTGCTGGGTGTTGCCGACCGAGACCGTGGCCGTCGCCGGCGTCGAGGACACGGCAGCCACCGGCGCGAAGGTCACGCTCACCGTCGCGGTGCCAGCGGGGGTCGAACCACCCGCGCCCCCGCCCGGCGATGACGCCGTGATCGTCGCCGACTGCGCGGCCGAGTTGATGACCGCCGTGACGACCCCGGCCTGCGACACACTCACCTGCGGATTGCTCGACGACCACACGATCGTGCGCCCCGTCAGCACGTTGTTCGCCGCATCGCGGGCCGTCGCCGTGAGCGTCGTGGTCCCACCCTCGACCACCGAGGTGGTCCCGGTGACGGTGATCGTGGCGATCGGCACCTGGCTCACCGAGACGGTCGCGACGCCGGTCACGCCACCCACGACGGCGCTGATCGTTGCGCTGCCGGCAGAAACGGCCGTGATCGTGTTCGTGGCGTTGGTCGTTGAGCCGACCGTGGCCACCGCCGGGTTGGACGACGTCCAGGTGACCGGCCGACCGGTCAGCACGTTGTTCGCGGCATCGCGCGCCGTCGCGGTGATCGACTGCGTTCCCCCCTGGTTGAGCGAGACCGCGTTAGGCGCCAGGGTCACGCTCGCGACCGCGGTGGGGCTCACCGTGATCGTGGCCGTCGCCGTCACCCCCTCGCTGCTCGCCGTGATCACGGCGGTCCCCGCCGCAACACCGGTCACCCGACCGCTGGTGTTCACGGTGGCGATCCCCGCGGCGCTCGTGCTCCAGAGGATCGTCCGGCCCACCGTCGACAACGGCGTGCCATTGGCGCTGAACAGCGAGGCCGAGAGCTGCTGGGTCCCACCCGTCTGCACCGTGGCCACGTCAGGGGTGATGATCATCGATGCCACCGGGACCTGCGTAATCGTATACGTCCCGCTCCCGACGACGCCATCGACGGTCGCCTGGATCGTCACGCTCCCCGGCGTGATGGCCACGACCCGCCCCTGCGACGACACCGTCGCCCGCGTCTCGTCCGACGACGTCCAGCTGACCGTCCGCCCGCTGAGCACGTTGTTCGAGGCGTCACGCGCCGTGGCGGTGAGCTGCAGGGCCTGCCCCTGCTGGATGATCCCGGTGTTCGGACTGATCGTCACCGAGTTCACGGCCACGGTCGCCACCGTCACGGCGGCACTTCCGCTTTGGCCTTCGGAGGCGGCGAACACCAGGGCCGAACCGCTGGCCACACCAGTCACCAGCCCGGTCTGGCTCACCGTGGCCACCGACGGGGCGCCGGTCAGCCAGGTGATGCCGCGGCCGGGAAGGGCGTTGCCGGCCGCGTCTCTTGGCGTGGCCGTGAGTTGCTGCGTCCCACCAACCAACACGGACACGGTGGCGGGGGCCACGTCGATGCGCGCGATCGGGACTTGGGTAACCGTCACGGTCGACACGCCGACCGCCGTCCCGCTCCGCGCGCTGATCCGCACCTCGCCGGCGCTGACCGCGGTCACCAATCCGGTCGCGGAGACAGTCGCTCGCGTCGCGAGATCCGATGACCAGGTGATCGGCCGGTTCAGCACATTGCCGTCGGCGTCGAGCGCCTGCGCCGTGAGCTGAACCGTTTGCCCGGCCGCTACGGTCACCGCGTCCGGGGTCACGCGGATGGACGCGATGGGCACGGCGGCCACGGTGATGGTCGAGGTGCCCGTCACTCCCTCCGACGTCGCCGTGATCGTGGCGCTGCCGGGGGCGATCGCGGTCACCAGCCCGGTCGACGACACCGACGCCACGCCGTTCGCGCTGGAGGTCCAGGCGACCACGCGCCCGGACAAGGTCTGTCCGCCAGCGGCCGCCGTGGTCGCGCTCAACTGGATGGTCTGGCCCACGATCAACGATCCGCTGCCGGGGCTGACGGTGACCGACGCCACGGGGATCGGGGTGATCGTGACCACCGCGGTGCCGCTGATCCCATCCACCGTGGCGCTGATGGTGGCCGTGCCGGCGGCCACCCCCGTGACCACCCCGGTCGACGTGACCGTGGCCGTCGCCGCGGCACTCGAGGCCCACAACACGGTCCGCCCAGCGACGACGGCCCCCGTGGCATCGAGCGCATCGGCCCGCAGGGTGACCGTTCGCCCCACCTGGACGCTCGCGGTGGCGGGCACCAGCCGCACCTGCGTCACCGGGCGCGGAGACACGGCGATCGGGACGACGGCGCTCTTGCCGCCACTGCTGACGGCGATCTGCGTATTGCCGGTCGCCACCGCCGTGACGACCCCGCTCTGCGACACGGTCGCAATGCCGGGGTTCTGGGTGGCCCAATAGAGACGCCGGTCGCCGAGGATGCTGCCATCGACCGCCACCACGCGTGCGGTCAGGGTCCGCGTGTCACCGACCACGGCCTGCAGCAGGGGAGGGTTTACGTCGATGCGCGCCACCTCCTCCGAATCCGGTGCGAGCGGATCATCGCAGGAGACGATCCCCAGGCATGCGTAGGCGAGCCCGAGGGCGATGGCACGGCGCGGCCAGCGAAGGAACCTCACCTAACGACTCGCTCCTGCCACACGTTGCGGCAACAGGGCGTTTTCGCGGTCACCGACGCCGAGCTGGCCGTCGACGTTGTACCCCCAGCAGA
The DNA here is from genome assembly GCA_016794835.1 of Gemmatimonadota bacterium. Classification (GTDB taxonomy): domain Bacteria; phylum Gemmatimonadota; class Gemmatimonadetes; order Gemmatimonadales; family Gemmatimonadaceae; genus RBC101. The sequence continues at coordinate 5,969 of JAEUJL010000018.1, forward strand.
ACGCTTCGCCGTTCGACACGCCGCAGGTGTGTGCGCCATACGCACTGAGCACGGAGAAACTCCCTGGTCCGCGAACCGCCGTGGGGCGATCGCGGTCCGTCGTCGAGCCGTCGCCAAGCTGGCCCTGGGCGTTGCGCCCCCAGCAGAGGCCGCGGCCGTCCCGGGTGCGCGCGCAGGTGTGGTCACTGCCGGACGACACCACCGAGAAGCTGGCCCCTGACTCCACCTTCTGCGGGGTCGCGGAGGCGGCGCCCGGCACCCCAAGCTGTCCGTAGTTGTTCTGGCCCCAGCAATACAGGTCGCCGTCGGCGGTCACCGCACAGGTGTGCGCGCGCCCGGCGGCGATGCTCACAAACCGGGCCGTGGTGTTCACCGCCACCGGTGTCGCGTGGTCGGTCGTGGTGCCGTCACCCAGCTGTCCGGCGTCGTTCTGGCCCCAGCACATCGCCTCACCGGTGCGGAGCAGGGCGCAGGTGTGCGCCAGCCCCGCGCTCAGGGCGCCCGCACTCCCGCCAAGCGACACGGCGACCGGCGTCACCTTGGTGGCGCGACTGCCATCGCCGAGCTGGCCGCGACCGTTGCCGCCCCAGCAGCGAACGCCGCCCGAGGTGGTCAGCCCGCA
>JAEUJL010000080.1 GCA_016794835.1 Gemmatimonadota bacterium
GGATGGCGGGGCGCGTCGAGGTGCGGTAACTCCCCGGTGGCGCCGTCGCCCCAGGGCGCGGCGTCCTCGCGCCGGGTGGCGCCGTCGACACCTCCTCGTCCGCCGCGTGGCGGCACCACGATTGACATGGCCCAGGCGCACCTGGCGGCGGTCTCGCCGTTCTTCATTGTCACGCATGTGCCCACCTCGCTGGCGTTCTATCGCGACGCGCTCGGCTTCACCGTCACGTTCGAGGGACCGGAGCCCGGGGACGTCTTCTTCGGCATCGTCCGTCGCGACGGGGTGCAGGTCCTCCTGAAGGCCGTGGACGTGCCCCCGGTGCCGAATCACACGCGCGATATCGGGCACGGGATCGCGCGCTGGGATGCGTTCGTGGAGGCGCCGGACCCCGATGCACTGGCCGCGGAGTTTGCCTCGCGCGGTGTCCGGTTCTTCGAACCCCTGCAGGACACCGCGGATGGCCTCCGCGGCTTCGAGGTGCAGGACGTTGATGGGTATGTCTTGTTCTTTGGTCGGCCGGCCTGACGGCGGGACGAGAGGGAGGTGGGTGGTCCTGTTGCCTGCGCCGCGCTCGGCGAACCCACCGGCGACACGGGAGGCGCGACCAAAGGAACGCGGCCAGGCTGTTGTATAGGTCGCGTACCTCCACGTTTCCCTGACCACGCCCTCCCATGCCCGCCAGCGACAGCCCTCTTGCGAGCCAACTCGCCAACATCGAGAAGCGCACGGGAAAGACCCTCGCCCAACTCGCCCGCCTTGTCGCCGCGAGCGGGCTCGAGAAGCACGGAGAGATTCGTGACATGCTCAAGACCACCCTCGGGATGGGGCATGGCGACGCCAACACGCTGGTCCACCACCTCAAGCAGTCGGCTGCGCCGCAGCCTGCCTCAGCCGACCCCGCTGACGAGATCTACGTTGGCCCAAAGGCGGCGCTCCGCCCGATCCACGACGCCTTGATGCAGGCCATCCAGGGATTCGGGGCGTTCGAGGTCGCGCCGAAGAAAGGGTACGTCAGCCTGCGGAGGAAGAAGCAGTTTGCCATGTTCGGCCCGACGACAAAGACGCGGGTGGATCTCGGGATCAACGCCAGGGGCCTCGCCGCGCATGCGCGGCTGCTCGTCATGCCGCCGGGTGGGATGTGCCAGTACCAGGTGCGGCTCAGCACGGCCGATGAGGTCACCGCCGAGGTCATTGCCTGGGTGCGACAGGCATACGAGGCGGCGGGGTAAGCGGCGGGCGCACCAGCCTGGGAGACGCGCACAACGGGCCCCCCGTGTCCACGGGGAGCCCGTCGAGGCGGCCTGGCAGGCCCCTACCGGGTGCGGGCCACCAGTGACAGCATGTTCAGCTGCATGCCGTAGGTGGTGTTGAGCGCCTGCGCAGCGGCCTGGGCAAGGACCGACTGGCCCAGCGCGGCCGGGTGGAAGCCGTCAAGGCTGATGTAGGGTCCGTACGGGCTGGTCGTGGTCATCAGGGCCACGGAGCTGAACGGCGGCTTGAGACCGGGCAGCCCGTAGAGGGCTTCCAGCTCAAAGTGCGCAAAGCCGAGTTGGGCGGCCCGCCGCTTGATGTGCGCATTCATCTCGTTCAGCAGGGCCTGCACGATCTTGCGTTCCCCGGCATCCAGCACCAGGTCTTGCGTGCCACGCGGCCCCGGCGCGCAGCTCATGGGATACGGAGGCAGCTGCGCCTGGCGTCGGCCGAGCCCGTTGGCGACGGCGGTCGGGATCTTGATGGGGACGAGCTGCAGGTCGGTATTCTGGTCGCAGTCGGCCGCGACCTGGACGTGGAACGCGGCGAGGAGCATGGCGCGATCGGCCCAGAACTCGGCCCCGGTCCGGAACGCGGGGAACGAGCCGACATCCTTGATCAAGCCCACGAGCACGCCACCGCCTGACGTTGCCGCGCGCGCCCTGGCGGTGACCTCGTCGTAGGTCGGTCGCCACGCACTCACCGGAACGTAGGTCACGCCGGGCACCACGGCCCCCGAGCGCACCCCGAGCATCTCGTTCGCCCCGAGCTCCACCGACACGAGGGCTGGCTTCTGCATCTGCATCGCCAGCACCTGCGTGGTGTTGGGCGGCAGCACGCGCGCGTACAGTGCCTTGTTGCCCTTGTCGGTGGTGTTCTCCGGCGTGGTGGTGAGCGCGTGGATGGTGCGCGCGGCGTTGATCGCGACGTTCGCGGGCGGGAGGGTCACCCCCGCCTCATGGGGGGCACAGCCCAGCAGGGAATCCGCCATCGTGACCGGCTCCCCGGACTCCCGGATCCCGCTGCTGAGGGGCGCCTTGAACGGGGAACGACATCCCGGGAAGGCGATGAGCGGGAGGCGCATGCTGTAGCCGGCCATGGCCGCCAGTTGCGCCGGCCAGGCGTTCACCTGCGAGCCGGACCAGACCCCTTCCGACGCATACCCCATCGAGACACTGGTGCCCATGGAGACATAGTCCTTGAGCCAGGTGTCGGGCGCACTGCTGAGTTCGGCGGCCATCGGCCCGTCGACGCGCGCCGTTGCGGGCGGCGAGGTGGCGTCCGTGCACGCGAAGATGACGCTGAGTGCCAGGAGGCCGATGGCATTCCTGTTGCGGGTCATACACCCTTCCTTGGTGCCAGGCACCGTGGTGGACAGGCCAAACATGCGTTGCAGGCCCGGCGGGCCTAGGGGCGGTCGCCCGACGCGGCGTGAGGGAACGTGCCCGCAGCGGGATGGCGTGGAGCGGGCAGGGCCGTCAGGCGGTGGCCGGTCGGGGGCGGACGCACTCCGCCTCCGCCGGCCCCGCCGTCAGGGCACGACCGTCACGTCCAGGAAGGCGCCGACAAACCGGCCGCTGCCAGGGTCCAGGACGGTGGCGACCAGGGGATAGGTGCCCGTCGTGTCGGACGGGCCAGGGTCCCATGCGCGCGAGCACCGGAAGAAGCGGTTGGTGCCGTTGTCCCGGATGAGGCAGGTGGTCGCCGCCCCGAGGCTGCGGTAGAAGCCCGACTGGGCCGGCGAGCCCGCGTGCGGCGGGACCCAGCGATGAAACTCGAACGCTTGCAGCGGCAGGAACGAGTTTGGGGGCATCTTGTAATCGACGCTGATCGTGACACGATCCGCGGTGATGGCGTCGACCGCCCCGGAGATCGAGACCTGCGACTTGCCGGCCCCGTAGTCGAGGGGGAACGAGGTCAGGTTCGGGCTGGAGGTGCTGGGAAGGAAGCCAAACGGCGCGTCCGGGCCCCACGCGGTGAAGCTCCCGTCCGTGAACTGCGTGCGCACCCGCCACGACCAGCCGTCGAGCCGATGGTCCGGGACCACGAACCCGCAGGCGCCCCACCACATCCCGGGGGTGACACCGGTCGGTGTGCCGATGACCACCGCGCCGGTCCCATCGGTCAGCTCGAAGTGATCCCCCAGGCGTGGCAAGCTCCCCGCGCCCGGGGTCCACTGGAACTCGAAGGCGAATCCTCCCTGGCCCGGGGTGCAACCCGAGGCCGGATCGTCCTGCCGGATCCGGACGCTATCCGTCGGTTGGCGCGGGCTCGGCGGCACCCCGCTGAACGGGGCCACCACGACGATCGTGGCGTGCCCAACCAGTGCGCCGACGCGTGCCTGGATGGCCGCAGTGCCGGACCCGATCCCCGTCACCACACCCTGCGCGGAGACGACCGCCACCGCGCTGTTGGTGCTCAACCAGAGGACCTGCGCATGCGGAATCGGCGCGCCATCCCGGTCGGTGGCGACGAGGTGGGTCACCTGTCCCGGCACGAGCGAGTCCCGGGGCGGCATGACGTTGACCTGTGGGCCCGGTCCCTGGATCGTGACCAGCGCCTCATACATGGCGGTGTTCGTCAGTGCACGGATCCGCGCGACGCCCGGCGCCAACCCGGTGACCATCCCGTTCGCGGAGACCACCGCGACGGCAGGATCCGGAGCGAACCAGATCACCCCCGAAGCCGGGGCGCCGGTGGAGTCGAGGGCAGCCAGGGCGAGTTGCTGGCCGACCGCCACGATCGCCCGTGCCGGCACGATTCGCAGCGCCGGGGCACGCTGCGCGGTGATCAGCGCGAAGCCGGTGACACCGTCCATCGTGGCCTGAATGACGGCCGAACCGGGGGCAACGGCCGTTGCGATGCCGTTTGTTGACACCGCGGCGAAGGACGGGGCTGTGGAGGACCAGGTGACCGGTATGTTGGGCACGACCTGCCCTGCGGAGTCGGTAGCGACTGCCGTGAGGAGTTGGGTTCGGCCGAGGTCGATGGCCGCCTGCACGGGCTGCACCGTGACTCGCGCCACTCTGGGCTTCTCGATGCGGAACCGGATCGGAAGCACCTGGCCGAACACCACGCCGACCACCCCGGCGGGGACAGCGCCGAGCTCCTCGGCCCGTCGCACGAGCATCACGTCCGCCCAGCCGTAGGGCGCGAGCGTGATCGGTGAGAGCACAACGACGCGATACGTGCGGCGCGGCTCCATGCGGCACTGGCCGACATTGCAGGTCGAGGTACGCCAGCGCACGAGGTACTGCTCGGCGCCTGGCTCCATCACCACTCGCGTCGCGCTGGTGTCGGAGAATTGCGCCACGATCGGCCCGGACGGGGCCCATTGTGTGACCCACACCAGGGGACGTGCCCCGGGGTCAAACGTTCCGGTGTAGGCGGTGACCGGTGCGATCGGGGGCTGGAAGTGGAACCGGGGGCTGCCGCCATTGCGGCCATCACGGATGTCGAGCGCGGCCGCCGTGGGCAAGACCCCGGGCTCGGTGCTGTCCACCGCGCAGCCGGCAAGGAGGGAAAGCCCGGCCATCGTGAAGCCGACGGTGAGCGCGCGGCGCCAGGCGCGCAGGGGGCGTAGGGTGGATCGGTCGGCTCGCATGAATCCCTCTCCGTCGTCGGGTGAACGTGTGTCCACCATCATGCCGAACCGGGATGGGGGATGTCAGGCGCCCTGCTCAAGTTCTGTAGGTCTGGGGCTGTCGGGTGATGTCCCCGGCGAGCCCGCCCGGGTCACCCCCGGGGTCAGCTGGGGCCGCCCTCGCGCAGCGCGCGTCCGGTCAGCGAGACGAAGACGTCTTCCAGCGTGGGGGAGTGGGTCCGGATCTCCACGATGCGCACCCCGTGTTGGCTGGCCAGGTGCAACAGCGCCGGCAGCGTCTCGTGCGCGGCCGTCACCTGCAGGGTCCACGTGGCGGCGTCCCGCCGGGACCGGAGCACCCCGGGCAGGGCCTCCACGGCCGGGCCCGGGAGGGCCGATGCCCCATCCAGCGTGAGCTCCACCACCTGCTCGGCGCCTAACGACCGAAT
>JAEUJL010000100.1 GCA_016794835.1 Gemmatimonadota bacterium
CGCGACGTCAGCCCGATGGCCGTCTCGTCGGCGGGTCGCGTCAACAGGCGGCCACTGCCGTCGAGGACGCTCACATGTTCGGCGTCGAGCCCCATCCCCACGCTCGACGCCACCAGGTGGGCCACGCCGCGGACCACGTCCGGGCCCGGCTCCTCGTTGCCGCGCAGCGTGAGCGTCACCGAGGCGCTCGACTTCGTGTCCGCCCGGCGGAAGGTCGACGTTTCCTGGATGGCGAGGTGGACCTTCGCCGCGGCGACACCGCGCATCTGGCCGATCGTGCGTTCCAGCTCACCCTCGAGGCCGCGCCGGTAGTTGATGCGCTGCGTGAAGTCGGTCATCGTGTACGCCGGGTCGTCGAAGATCTCGAGACCGCGACGCCCACTGCTCCCGGAGGTCGCCACGCCGTCCTTGGCCAGCGCGACCCGCGCGCGTGGCAAGTCCGCCGCGGCCACGAGCACATCCGCGCCCCCGCGCCCGAGCTCCCAGGGAATCGCTTCCTGTGTCAGGCGCTGCGTGACCGGGTCCACGGTTTCCAGTGGGGCCCCACTCACGATGGGCACCATCGTGGGCTTGGAGGCCCACCGCGAGACACCAAAGATGAGGCCGATGGCGAGCAGGCCAACACCAATGGTGGCGGCTCGGCGCGCGCCACCAACACGTGCGAAGAGGGGATCGAGGCTTTCCAGCATCCGTCAGTCGCTCCTACCCCTGCATGTTGACCAGCGTCCGATACGCATCGAGCACCTTGTTGCGGAGCTCGACCATCAAGTCCAGCGCGATGCGCGCCTCGGCGGCGGCCGAGGTGACGCGATGCAGTTCCACGTGCTCCCCGCGGAGCAGCGCGTCGCGGAGGGCACCGGCCTGGTCCTGGGCGTCAGAGACCTGGTTGATGAACCCGGTCATGGTGTCGCCAAAGCTCCCCGCGCCTTCGGCCGGGGCCCCCTTGCCGATGTCGACGGTGTAGCGCTTGGCGGCATCCTGTCCGAGGCCGGCCGTCGAGAGTCCACCGAGGCTCGCGCGCGCGGCGCCGATTGGGTCGCTCATCCTAGGCCTTCACGTCGAGGCGCACGCCACGCGGCGTGGGCGTGGGGGCCGGCGTCTGTCCCGAGAGCACGCGACCATAGGTTAACGGTCCCATGGCACCGAGGCGGGCAAAGTAGGCCCGTTCGTCCGGCGTGAGGACCGTCCACAATTCGGGGTCGGTGCCCGGCGGGGCGGCGACGGCGCCACCAGCGGCGGGCGTGGCGGGGGCCGCCGGGGCGCGAGGTGCCGCCGGGGCGGGCACCGGGGCGCGCGTCGGCTCCGGGCGAACCCCGGGGGCCTGGCGCGGCGTGGCCGGCGTGTAGAGACTGCGAATCCCGTTGATGCTCATGGGCAGTGGCTAGAGGTCCAGGGCGCGGCGCAACATCTGTCGCGCGGCCTGGAAGACCGTGGCGTTCGCCTCATAAAGGCGGCGGGCATCCATCAGGTCGATCACTTCATCGGTCACGCGGACGTTAGGCATCCGCACGAACCCTTCCGCGTTCGCGTCGGGATGCCCGGGGTTGTAGACCACCGGACCCTCGGAGGGATCTTCCTCGATGGCCACGACCTCGACGCCGCCGAGGGCGTCCGTCGGGGACGGCGCGGCGGACCCACCGGGTCGCGTCGGATCCGCGGTCAGCGGGGGAAAGGCCGGCAGGCCATTGCGCGTCCCTTCCTCAAGCCGGACGGTGCGCCGACGGTACGGCCCACCACCCTCGGTGCGCGTGGTCTCGGCGTTCGCAATGTTGGTCGCCGCCACTTCCATCCGCGTGCGGTACGCGGTGAGTCCGCTCTTCGCGATGTCCAGCGGCCGGAACAGGTTGGGCCGCGACGGCGGCTCGGTGTTCCCGGGCAGGGGCAGCATCGGGGGTATGGTCATCCGCGATCCCGGATGACGGAGCGGAGCGTGTCGTACGTCCCGCGCAGCAGCGTATTGATCGCCTGGTTGTGCGTGTCCTCGTTGGCCAGCGCGGCCATTTCCGTCTCGAGGTCGATGGCACCGGTGGCCGCGCCGGGGTCGGTCGGCAACACGAACCCCGTTTCGTTGCGTGCCTTCGCGGCAGCCACCCGTTGCCCAATCGTCGTCAGGCGCTGCTGACTGGCATCAAGTGCCTCGACCAGCCGTGGCGCGGCGGAGACACGTCCAAAGAACCCATACAGCATGACGCGATGGCCTCGGGCGTTGGGGGAAAACGGACAGCGGACATGGACCCGGAAGGGCAATGCGCGGACCAACCCCGAAAACGAGACGGCGCGCCCCTTCGCGAGGGCGCGCCGTCCTGGCCTAACGTGTTGTCGCTGCACGACATGCAGCACCCGGTGGGTTCATGCGATGGGCGGTTCTCCATCGCTCCGCGGCCGTCGCAACTCCTGCCGTCGCGGAAGGTATTGCCGACCGCGGTGCGGCCAGCTTTGCCCCTACGAGACCGCCGGTTCGCGCGTGGGACCGTTCAGCTTGTTCCGCAGCGTGCGCACGGAGATGCCCAGCAGCTCCGCGGTGCGCGTGCGATTGCCACCGGTCATCTCGAGCGCCCGCTTGATCAGCGCCTTCTCCGCCTCGTCCACATTCAAGGTGGCCAGCACGATCCCGTTTGGCGGGGCCGTGGATCCGACGTTGAGCGCGGCGAGCGTCGTCGGCGTCGCGCGGGAAAGCACCTGCTGCACGAGCGTCTGGATCGACCCGCCGCGTTGCTGGTCGAACAGGTGCGCCTGCAACACCTGGTCGTGGGTCAGGATGACGGCGCGCTCCACCGCGTGCTGGAGTTCGCGCACGTTCCCCGGCCAGGGATAGGACTGCAGGATCTGCAGGGCATCCGGGGCGATGGCGGTGACCTCCTTGCCGACTTCGGCCGCGGTCCGCAGCGCGAACCGATACGCGAGCATCGGGATGTCTTCCTGGCGCTCGCGCAACGCGGGGATGAAGATCGGCACCACGCTCAGGCGATAGTACAGGTCCTGGCGGAAGGCTCCCGTGGCGGCGTACTCCGTCAGGTTGCGGTTGGTCGTCGCGATCACGCGCACATCGACCCGGATCGGCGACGTTCCACCCACGCGCTCGAACTCCTGCTCCTGCAGCACGCGCAGCAGCTTGGCCTGCAGCTCCAGCTTCATCTCGGACACTTCGTCCAGGAGCAGGGTGCCGCCATGCGCACGCTCGAACGCACCTTCCACGCGCTTCACGGCGCCCGTGAAGGCCCCGCGTTCGTGGCCGAACAGCGCACTCTCGATCAACCCATCGGGCAGGGCCGCGCAATTCAGCTTGATGAAGGGCTTGTCCCGCCGGTCACTCTGGTCGTGAATGGCGCGGGCAAACAGCTCCTTACCAGTCCCGCTCTCGCCCTGCAGCAGGACGGTGGCCCGCGTCGGGGCGACCATGGCAATCGTCTGCTGGATCTTGCGCACCTCCGGGGCCTCGCCGATGACGGCGCGCTCGCTCCGGAATTCCATGACCTCGCGGCGCAGGGCGTCATTCTCCCGGCGCAGTCGCACATACTCCAGCGCCTGCTCGACGGCCAGCTCGAGCTGCTGGGTGCGGATCGGCTTGGTGATGTAATCGATGGCCCCCGCCTTGATGGCGCTGACCGCGTGTTCAATAGATGCGTACCCCGTGACCATGATCAGCGGGATGTCGTAGCCCTCGCGCTGGAGCAGCGCCAGGAACTCGAGTCCCGTCAGCCCCGGCATGCGGTAATCCGAGATGATGAGGTCGATCGTCTCCCGCGAGAGGACTTGCAGGGCTTCGACGACGTTGGCTGCGCCGAGGGCGCGATGCCCCGCACGCGTCAGCGTGTCGTCGAGGATCATGCCGACGGACGGTTCGTCGTCTACGTACAGGATGTTCGCCATGAGCTGGGAAAGACGTGCCGGGGTTCAGGGCCGGATCGACCGGCCGATACTGCTTCCCAGACGCTCCGGACGCGCATAGGCAACTTCTTCCGCCTCGCCGGAGCCCGTTTCCTACCGGCATGCGGATCACGAACAACCTGACGACGCGGAACGCGCTGGTCACCCTGCAGAAGTCGCTGCGGGCGGTCGATGAAGCACAGCGCCGGGCCTCGTCCGGCCTCCAGGTGGAAAAGGGATCAGATGACCCCTCGGCGGCCACCGCGATCGTCACCGCGGGCTCGTCACTGCGCGCGATCGAGCAATACCAGCGCACCATCAATGCGGCCTCGTCCCGCATGGCCGTGGAGGAACAGGCCCTGGGCTCGGTCACCAACCTCCTCGAGCGCCTCAAGGAGCTGGCGATCTCCCAGGGGACCTCCACAGCGAATGCCGCGACGCGCCTCACGGTGAAGGCCGAGGTCGACCAGATCATGCAGGCGGCCATACAGCTCGGCAACCAGAAGCATGACGGCGAGTACCTGTTCGGCGGCGACCAGTCCGGCGCCATGCCCCTGACCAGCACGACGCCTCCGTTCACGGCGGCCGCGCCGACCGGGACACGTCGGATGGAGATCTCGTCCAACCTGCGCATTGCGGCGGGGCACAACGCGACGGACGTGTTCCTCAACTCCGGGGTGCTGGCTGCCATCGACCAGCTGTCCACCGCGCTCGCGGCGGACGACGAGACGGCGATCCGCGCCTCGATCACCTCCATCGACGCGGCGCATGGCGCCACCCAGGTCCTCCTCGGGGACTCCGGCGCGCAATCAGCCCAACTCGATATTGCAAGCGCCAACCTCGGCGCCCTCGATACGTCGCTCCGCTCCTTCCGCTCCAACCTGCAGGATGCCGACCTCGAGAAGGCCGTGACCGAGCTGGTCAGCCGACAAACCGCCTACCAGGCCGCGATGCTCGCCACGTCCCGCATCATGGGCATGTCCCTCACCGACTACATGCGATGAGCGCCAGCGCCACCATGACTCCCCCGCTGATCGCCGTGCACTCCGAGGTGCTGGGCGCCATGTCCGTTGCCGCGGACCAGGTCGTCGAGCTGCCGGAAGGGTTGTACGGCTTTCCCACCGCGACCCGCTTTGCCCTCCTGCCCACCCCGCGCGAGGGACTCTACTGGCTCCAGTCGCTGGACCACACCGCCCTCGTCTTCCTGCTGGTGGACCCGTTCCCCTTCTTCGCGAACTACCACGTGGAGCTGGGCGAGGCCGACAAGGCGAGGCTGGCGACCACCACCGCGGAAGACATCCTCGTCCTCGCCATCGTGACGATGCCGACCGCTCCCGGCGGCCGCCCGAGCGCCAACCTCCATGCACCGCTGATGTTCAATGTGCGGGCGGGGCAGGGGCACCAGTCGATCCGGCCGGACAATGCCTTCGGCATCCGAGAGGAGTTTGACCTCTGAGCGCGCCCCCACCGGTTCGCCCGGCGGCGCGCTCCGCTGACGCGACCTTCCAGTCCGCCGTTCGGGCGCACCTCGCCGGCCAGCGACCGGTCGCCATTCGCGGGTACCGCGAGACCCTCGCCGATGCGCCGGACCATGCGCCCGCGCACAACAACCTCGGCACCCTGCTCGCCCAGTCCGGGGCGACCGAGGAGGCGGAACGCCACTTTCGTGCGGCGATCGACGCGCAGGCCGACTACGGCGAGGCGTGGAACAACCTCGGCATCCTCCTGTCCGGCACCGGCCAGTTCCCGGAGGCGATCGCCTGCTTCGGCCGCGCGACGCGCCTCGAGCCCGACAAGGGGGGATGGCACAACAACCTCGGGAATGCCTTCCTCGAGCTGTTCCGGTTTCGCGAGGCGATCGCCGCCTACGACCGCGCCATCGCCCTTGAGCCGACGCGCGCGGACTACCATGCTAATGCCTCCCTCGCCTGGCGGGGACTGCGCGAGGTGGACCGGGCCATTGCCACCGCGGAGGCAGCGCTCGCGCTCGACCCGCAGCACACCGCCGCGCTCAACAACCTGGGCGCGCTCCTGAAGGAAGCCCGCCGGTACGACGAGGCCATCGCCACCTTCACGCGGGCCATCGCCCTCACGCCGGGCGACGCCACCCTCGTCGCGAACCTGGCGTCGGTCTACGAGCGACGCGGGGACTATGCCATGATGCGCGAGGTGGCCGCGCGCGCGCGGGACATCGACCCGGCCAACCCCGAGCCCTGGAACCTGCTCGCCAACGGCGAGCTGGAGGCGGGGCACTACGCCGAGGCCGAGCGCCTCTACGAACATGTGCGCGCCCTCGACCCGGACAACCGCAACGCCAACTGGAACCTCGCGCTCCTCTGGTTGATGCGCGGGGACTTCACGCGAGGTTGGCGCCAGTTCGAGTGGCGCAAGAAGCTGACCTCCGTGGTCACCGACCACGGAGACTACGGGCCGAATGAATGGGAGGGCGAGCCGCTCGCCGGTCGCACCATCCTGCTGCATGCGGAGCAGGGGATGGGAGACGCCATCCAGTTCGTGCGCTACGCCAGTGTGCTGCGCGCCCGCGGGGCGGGACGCATCATCGTTGAGGTGCCGTGGCCCATGGTGCCGCTGATGCTCTCCGCCACTGGGGTGGACCACGCCATCGCCCGGGGAGAACCCCTCCCGCCATTCGATGTCCACGCCTCCCTGATGTCGCTCCCGCTCCGGTGCGAGACGACCCTGGAGACGGTGCCGGCGACCGTGCCCTACCTGCGGGTGGAGCCGCGGGCGGTCGCGTCCCTCGTCACGGCGCCCCCCGGAACGCTCAAGGTCGGGATCGTCTGGGCCGGGAACCCGGTCCACGCCCGCGATCACCTGCGGTCGGTGCCGCTCGACGCCATGCTGCGCGCCATCGCGCGGCCCGGCGTGCAGCTCTTCTCGCTCCAGAAGGGTGAGGAACCCGAGGCCGCCCTTCGCGCGCGGAACGACCAGGGGATCATTGACCTCGCCCCGCACCTCAACGACTTCCGCGACACGGCGGCCGTCATCGAGCAGCTGGACCTGGTCATCACGGTCGATACCTCCGTGGCCCACCTGGCAGGGGCGTTAGGCGCCCCGACCTGGGTCCTGCTGCCACACGTCCCGGACTTCCGCTGGATGCTGGAGCGCGAGGACTCCCCCTGGTATCCCTCGATGCAGTTGCGGCGACAACCCGCCCCGGGCGAATGGGGACCCGTCTTCGACCGCCTCGCCACCGACCTTGGTGCCGTGCGTCCGCGCGGCGCGGTTGCCGCGGAGGAAGTCGTCACGGTGCGCGCCGCGACGACCACCCGCGATGGTCGCCCGCGATTCGATGTGTGGGCCCCGCTGTCCGCACTTGCCGCCCCGGAGCTCTTTGCCGAATACGAAGCGGAGCTGGTCGGCGGGGGAGCACACCTGCCGCATCGCGCCTTCCTCGCCGAAGCGCTGCGGACCGGCGATCACCTGGTGGACACCGCGCCGGGCCTTGGGCTGGTGGCGCTCGACGCCGCCACCGGGGCCACGCCGCCCGCAACGATCTGGCTCGTTGGCGATGCCACCGCCGGGACGCGCATTCGCGGGATGCTGGCGAATCGCGCGCCCCACGTGCGGTGCGAGCTGAGGGAGCGTCCGATGGAGTGTCCGCCGGCGCCGGCACGCACGATCCTGCGCCTCGCCGGGCCGCACGCGGCCATTGCGCTGCGCGTCGCCATGGCGGGCGCCACGACACCACGCATCGTGTTGTGGGACGACACCGGGCACACCGGGCGCGAACTCCTCGGCTCCGGGTGGCATCACTTTGCGCTGTCCGTGGTTGATGGCGAGGTCGCGCTGGACGCGATCGAGCCCACGGACATGGTGCCCAGTGCGGTCTCGCTGACCACGGCCGAGCTCGCGGCGCTCCAACAGCGGCCGGCAGGTGCGCGACGCGTCATCGGCATCGACTGGGCCCTGCAGGCCGACACGGGGTGGGGCGTCTACGGGACCAACCTCGCCCTCGAGCTCGCCCTGCTCCCCGGGGTGACCCCGGCGGCCCTGGTGTCGGTGCCACAGGACGTGAATCCCCTGGCCCGCGCGCGCTTCGCGCACCGGCTCCCTTCGGGGGAGCCGGCCATCCTCCAGGGCGACGAGGCCCGCACCGCCGTGCGCGATGGGATCCTGCTGCGCGCGTTAGGCAACGGCCTGCAGGGTGCCGAGGCCACCCTGGCCGCACGACGACAGGTGGGGGTGATCTTCTTCGAGGACACGGCCTTCGACGAGGCGGCCCGCCGCCGCGCCGCCGCCTTCGACCTCATCGTGGCGGGGTCCACCTGGAACGCCGAGGTCCTCCAGGCCGCGGGCATCGGGCCGGTGACCATGGTCATGCAGGGGATCGATCCCACGATCTTCCACCCGGCCCCGCGCGCGGGGCTCTTCCCCGGCCGGTTCGTCGTCTTCTCCGGTGGCAAGCTGGAGTACCGCAAGGGGCAGGACATCGTCGTCGCCGCCTTTCGCGAGTTTGCCCGCCGGCACCCCGATGCGTTGCTCGTCATCGCCTGGCATAACGCCTGGCCCGAGCTGCTCTGCGACCTCGACCTGGCCGGCCACGTGCGCGGTCGCCCGGAACTCCAGGGGGGATCCCTCGCCCTGGTCCCCTGGCTCGCGGCCAATGGCGTCGATCCGGCCCAGGTCATCGACCTCGGTCGCCAGCCGAATACCCTCATGGGCCAGTTGGTGCGCGAGGCGGATGTCGCCCTGTTCCCCAACCGCGCCGAAGGGGGCACCAACCTCGTGGCCATGGAATGCATGGCCGCCGGCGTCCCCACCCTCGCGGCCGCCAACACCGGGCAGCTGGACCTCACGCGGAGCGGTGGCTGCGCCCCCCTCACCGACCAGCGCACCGTCCCGACCCCGACCCGGTACTTCGCCGGGACCGATGGGTGGGGCGAGACCTCGGTGGAGGAAGTGCTCACCGTGCTGGAGACAGCCTACACCGATAGTGCCTGGCGGGCCGACCTGGCCGCGCGCGGCACCGCCGCCATGCAACGCCACACCTGGCGACACCAGGTCGGACGGCTCCTCGACGTCCTCGAACCGCTCTGGTAGTCCGCCCGTTCCCTTCCCGCGCCACCGACCCTCGCCCCCGACTGCCATGCCACGCCAGGAGTTTTCCTTCTCGCTCACCGCCCCCAACGGGACCCACAAGCTGACCTACCTCCTGGACCCGGCCCAGTTCAGCCAGCGGTTCATGCTCAATGACTTTGCCAGTGGGCGGCTGTACGAATCCGAGACCAGCAACATCCTCGGCACCCTGCTGCAGCCCGGCGACACCTTCATCGACATCGGCGCGCATGTCGGGTACTTCTCGATGCTCGCCGCGGCCCTCGTGGGGCCGACCGGGCAGGTCTACTCCTTCGAGCCGGACGCGACCAACTTCGCCCACCTCATCGAGCACATTGACGCCAATGGGGCGACCCAGGTGCGTCCGTTGCACATGGCGGTGGGGGCCAAGCCGGCCATTGCCGAGTTCTTCGTCAATGCGGACAACGATGGCGGCCACGCGCTGTGGGAAGTGGGGCGTCACCCCTTCAACGAGCGGTCGCGCCAGGCCCCAACGACGCGCAAGGTGTACGTGACCTCGCTGGATCACCTCTTTGCCAACACCGACCTCGGTCGCCTCAAGGCCATCAAGATTGATGCGGAAGGGGCCGAGTTCGCGATCCTGGTCGGCGCCAAGGGGCTCCTCGCGCGGCACCGCATCCCGTTCATCATTGCCGAGATCAATCGCTTCGGCCTGGAGGCGATGGGCGCCAGCGAGCGGCTGCTGCGCGGGCTCATGAGTGACATGGGTTACGAAACCTGGCTGCTCCAGCCTGGCCAGACCCACGCCACCAAGCTCTCCCCGACGGACATCCCCGACACGAACGCCGTGTTCAACGTGTTGTTCCGGCATCTCGAGGCCCCCGCGGTGGCGGCGTAGGCCCCAAACCGTCACCCCGGCGGAACGTCACCGCGTGGAGTGCGCGACATGCTAAAGTCCCGCCGCCGTTCGCCCGATACACGCCCTTGGAGGGTTTGAGGCACTCCGCCTGAGGCCCTGAGGGGAACGGATTCCCCGACTTCATCACCCAAGGAGCAGCAACGATGCGTATCAACACCAACGTCAGCGCCCTGCGCGCCCACGGCAACCTCACCCGCGTCAACGAGGATGTCTCGAAGTCGATGGCGAAGTTGTCATCCGGCTTCCGGATCACGCGGGCTGCTGACGACGCCGCCGGACTCGGTATCGCGAACGTCCTCCGCGCGGACATCCGCGCCCTCGGACAGGCGGCACGCAACTCGGAGCAGGCCAACTCGGTGCTCAACATCGCCGAAGGTGCCACGGGCACGATCCAGAAGATGCTCGAGCGCATGAAGGAACTGGCCGCCCAGGCCGCGTCCGACAGCGTCGACTCGGCGGGCCGCGCGCGTATCACCAACGAGTACCAGTCGCTCCGCAACGAAATCGACCGTACGGTCGCGACGGTCAAGTTCCAGGGCAACACGCTGCTCAACGGCGCCTTCGGCGCGACGGTCAACAGCTCCTCGACCGCGTTGGCGACGACCACCGGTGTGTACGACATCAAGCTCACCGGCGCGTCGGTCGGTGCGTTCACGCTGTCGTCCGGCTCGAGCGTCGTCACCCTGACGAACGGCTCCACCTCGCAGACCCTCGGCGTGACGGCGGCGACCAAGCAGACGCTGAACTTCACCTCGCTGGGCATCACGCTGGACACCACGGCCGCCGTGGGCGCGGCCACCATCGCGGGCAACATCACCGTCGGTGGCGGTTCGGGCACCTTCCTCGTCTCGTCGTCCGGCCAGTACTCGGGCAACGACGCGATCTCGATCACCGGTTCGCAGCTGAACCTCACGTCGACCTCGCTGACGATCTCGACCGACCCGACCACCCTGGCGAACGCGCAGACCGCGCTCTCCCAGATCGACGTCGCCATCACGAACGCCAACGTGGCGATCGGCGTCATCGGTGCCTTGCAGTCCCGTATCGAGACCGCCACGGAGAACGTCCGCACCAGCATCCAGAACTTCAGTGCGGCGGAAAGCACCATCCGTGACCTCGACATGGCCGCCGAGATGACGACGTTCTCGAAGAACCAGGTCCTGCAGCAGGCCGGCACCGCGATGCTGGCGCAGGCCAACGCCGCGGGCCAGAACGTGCTCACCCTGCTCCGAGGCTAATACCAGCTCAACGCAGGCCGGGACGCGCGGGGGGGGACGCCCACCCGCGCGCCTCCGGAGGGGGGCCAGGGCCCGGGGTTGGCATGATGCCAACACCGGGGTTTCGCGCAAGGAGGAATCATGTCGGACCCAATTGGCAGTTTCAGCGGACTTTCCAGCGGTGTGCAGTGGCGCGACCTCGTGGACCAGATCATGTCCATCGAGACGCAGCGCCGGCTCAAGCCCCTGCAAGACCGCCGCACGCTTTCGCAAGCACGCCTCGACGCCTGGGACAAGTACCAGGGCCTCGTCACCAGGTTTCGCGACGCCGCCCGTGGCCTCAGGGACAGCGCGGCCTTCGCGAGCTTTCGCGTTTCGGGCGGGACGAGCGCGACCAGTGGACGCACCCTGGTCACCGCGACCGCCGGCGCCGGTGCCAACCCCGGCACGCACACCGTGGAGGTCCTCGGCCTCGCCCGGGCCAACAAGCTGAGCGGTAACATCGTCGCGAGCGCGAGCACCGCGCTGAACATCAGCGGGGAGTTTGCGGTCAACGGCCAGAAGGTGACCGTCGCCGCGACGGATACCCTCGCCCAGGTCCGCGACAAGGTGAATGCCCTGAATGCCGGGGCCAACGCCACCGGGGTGACCGCCTCGATCCTGACGACGGGATCCACCCAGCATCGCCTGATCCTTTCCGCCGACCAGACCGGCGCGCGGGGCATTGAGCTGGTGGATGACTCCGCCGGGACGCTGCAGACCCTGGGCGTCACCGACAGCAGCAAGGCCCTCTTCATTGGCAGCTCGGGTGGCGCCGAGACCCACCATGTGTCCTCCGCCACCGCG
Organism: Gemmatimonadota bacterium; assembly: GCA_016794835.1. Lineage (GTDB taxonomy): Bacteria > Gemmatimonadota > Gemmatimonadetes > Gemmatimonadales > Gemmatimonadaceae > RBC101. The sequence goes on from JAEUJL010000100.1 coordinate 11,890, forward strand.
GCGGTCGCGACCATGCTGGGCGTCTCGTGGCCACCGCCGGCGACCATCGAGGTGGGGGGCCGGACCATCACGGTCGACCTCAGCGTGGACTCGCTCTCGGCCATTGCCGCGAAGATCGCGGCCGCCGGCGCGACCGCCAGCGTGGTCACCGAGACCCAACAAGGAAAAACCACGCACCGACTGGTCACGAGTGACACCGTCTCCGCCAGCACCGTCGATGGCCAGCGCACCCTCGAGGTGCTCGGCTTCGTGCGGAGCGGCCGCGGGAGCGTCACGCAGGTCGTGCAGAGCGAGAATACCTACACGGATGGCGGCGGCGCCAACGCGGGTGCTGCCACGCTGTTGTCCAGCATCCAGGTCGCGGGCAACCCCCTCGGCCTGGTAGCGGGCGACACCATCGCCATCCAGGGGAAGCGCGGGGACGGCTCGGCCGTGAGCCTGAGCCTGACGATCGGGGCGGCGGACACCATGCAAACCCTGGTCAACCGCATCAACGATGCGACGAGCGGCTTCGGCGCCGGGTCCCGGCCCGCGACCGCCAGCATCGCGGCGGGTAAGATCGTCCTCACCGACGGCACCGCCGGCGATTCGCAGCTGGCACTGTCCCTCACCGCCACGCGCGCGGCCGACGGCAGCGTCGTGAACCTCGGCCGCCAGCTGACCCAGACCGTCGGGCGCCAGCGCGAGGTGAGCGCCGGTGCCGATGCGCTCGCGCGGGTGGACGGCGTCGTGGTCCAGCGCAGCAGCAACACCTTCAGCGACGCGATCGCCGGTGTGACGCTGTCACTCCAACAGGCGGAAGTGGGCACCACGACCACGCTCACGCTGGATCGGGACGTGCCGGCGATTGCGCAACGTCTCAAGGACGTGGCCACCGCCTACAACGACCTGTTCAAGTTCCGCACCGAGCAGCAGAAGGAGAAGGCCCCGCTCCGGAACAACTCGACCCTGCGCGGTTCCCTCGGCTCGGTGACCGACCAGCTCCTCAGCGATGTCACCGGCCTGACCGGCTCGTTCAAGCGCGCCGGGATCGTGGGGCTCGCCCTGCAGGCCGACGGCACCCTCAAGCTGGACGAGACGGCCCTCCAGGCCGGGCTCACCAACAACTTTGCGGATGTCGTCACCCTGTTCACGACCGGCGCGTCGTCCAACAACGGGGCCCTCAGCTACTTCACGTCGACCCCCAAGAGCAAGCCGGGGAGCTACGACGTCGACATCACGCAGGCCGCCACCGTGGCGACCACCACCGGCAGCGGCTTCTCGGGCACGTACGCCGACGATGGCACCGCGGACACGCTGAGCATCACGGATGCGTCGAGCGGGATCAGCGGCAACATCACGCTCGCCAACGGCGACACGATCGACGCCATCGTCACCAAGCTCAACACGCTGTTCACCACCAGCCGCATGTCGCTGCAGGCCACCAAGAGCGGCAACGAGCTCGTGATCAGTGGGACGCGGCATGGGTCGGCGGCCTCCTTCACCGTGGCCTACACGGCGGGCGGCACCGATGGCACCGCGCAGCTGGGGCTCGCCGCCGGGACCTATGCGGGGACCGACGTGGCGGGCACCATCGGTGGCCTGGCGGCCACGGGGTCAGGCCAGGTCCTCACCGGGGCCAGCGGGGGGGTCACGGAGGGGCTGTCGCTCAACTACACCGGGGCCGCCCTGGGCGTCGTGGGCACCGTGAACTTCACCCTCGGGGTCAGCGGGATGCTGACCAATGCCGCCGAGGCGATCGTCGATCCCAACGGCGGGATCGAGGCGCAGCGGGATGGCCTGGACGCGTCGATGCGGGAACTGCAGAACCGTGCCGATACTGTCCAGCAGTCGCTCGATCGACGACGACAGCAGCTGGTCAAGCAGTTCGTCGAGATGGAGCGGGCGATCAGCCGGATCCAGGCGCAGGGGACGTCGCTTTCGAGCTTCATCACCTCGCTCCAGCCGGCCCGGTCGTAACGGCACCCATCCCATCGCCCTACGCGAGGCTCCATGTCGTACGCTGCAGTCACGAAGCAGGCCACCCGGTACAAGGAAGCCGAGGTCCTGTCGGCCACCCCGGGCCAGCTCGTGCTCACGATCTTCGACCACATCCTCGTCAACCTGTCACGCGCGCGCCTGCGGCTCGACGACAAGGACGGGGCCGCCCGGAGCGAGGCCCTCGAGCGGGCGCGCGCGGGGCTCACCGAGCTCCTCGTGTCGCTTGATCGTCCGCGGGGCGGGGACATCGCCGGCAATCTCGCGTCGCTCTACGTCTTCTGGCTCGGGGAGCTGTCGGTGCTTGGGGTCAAGCCCAATGCCCAGCGCCTCGACGCGATCATCGCGATGATCACCGAGCTGCGCGGCGCCTTCAGTGAGGTCGTCGCGACCGTCACGCCCCCCAACGCGCTGGCCGTGTCATGAAGGAGCTCGCGCGGTCCGCGTTGGAACTGCGCGACCTCATCGAGCGCTTTGCCGCGCTCTCCGAGGGGGCACTGCGGGCCTGCACCACGGCCGACACCGCGGTGCTCACGGCGACCCTCGATGCCCGCGAGCTGCTCCTCACCCGCGCGAATCACCTGGCCGCTACCCTGCGCGCCCGTCGCGCGGCGATGAGTCCCGCCGATCGTGCGTCGCTCGACGCCCTGTTGCTGCCCGTGCAACGCGCGGCCGATCATGCCGCGGCCGCCAACCAGCGCGTGCGCGCCGCGGCCGCGCGGTCGCGTGAGGATGTCGCGCGCCAGCTGGACCAGCTGCGCGTGGAAACCGGGGCGGCGGCGGCCTATGGGCAGCAGGGACCGGCCCTCGTGGCCTTCGACGCCGTGCGTTAGGCATGTCCACCCCCCGTGATGCCGCCCTGGATCGGGCGCCCGGGCGGGATGCCGCGCTCCTTGCCGATGCCCTCCGTGCCCTCCAGGGTCACCTGGAAGGCCCCGTCCCCCATGACGAGGTGACCGCCGCCCACGTGGAGGACCTCGTGGCGCAGGCCCTGGCCGAGATCCATCGCGTCCAGGGGGTGGCCCCCGCACGCGGGGGGATTGCCCCCGTCCTCGGCAGTGGGGTGCTGCAGGAGCTGCTCCGGGCGCGTCGGGCCCCGGCTCCCGCGGAGGCGCCGACCTCGGTCGACACCACGCGGTAAGGGCGGCTCTCAAGCCACACGCCTACCGGGCCGATACTCCGCACAGAGGAGGATGCCATGAAAGTCAATCAGGGGAACTCCGGCCCGGTTCGTCCGGAACGACCGCGAGAGCCGCGCCCAACACCCGTCCCGTCGCAAGCGACACCGTCGCGTCCGACGCCGGGGCGCGCGGAGCGCATCGATCGGGTTGAGATCTCACAGGCGGGACGTGCGCGGGCTGCGCGCCTGGACCCCGTCCAGCCAGCTGCTGAAGATCGTTTGGCTGTGGTGCGACAGCGTATCCTCGCCGGCGCGTACGAGGCCGATGCGGTGGTGGCCGATGTGGCCCGCCGGATCCTCGATCGCGGCGATATCTAGCCCAAGGAGCCCGCCATGAAGTTCCTCGTCGTTGACGACTCGGCCACGATGCGCCGCATCCTCATCAACTCCCTGCAGCGCATTGGCTACTCCACGTGCGTGGAGGCCGGCGACGGCGCGGAGGCGCTCGAGAAGTTCGATCCCAGCATCGAGTTCGTGATCACCGACTGGAACATGCCGAACATGTCCGGGATCGAGTTCACGAAGGCGTTGCGCCAGGTGGCCCCGGCGGTGCCGATCCTCATGGTCACCACCCGGTCGGTCCGCGAGGACATCATCGCGGCCATCGAGGCGGGCGTGAACAACTACGTGGTCAAGCCGTTCACCCCGCAGGTCCTCAAGGAAAAGATTGACGCGGTGCTGGCGGGCCAGGCGGCGGCGGCCTGACCATGACCTCCCGAACCCACGGCGCCCTCTACGATTCCGAAGCGGCGCTCCGGCTGGTCGACACCACGCTGCGTGAGATGACCGGCGAGTCCGCCGACGCGGTGCCCCACGCGACCCCGGCCGCCGGGGTGTCCATTGGTGCCCTCGCCCACCGCATCGAGCAAGGCTATGCCGAGTTGGTGCAGACGCTGGCCACCCTGCGACAGACGCGCAGCGTCCTGGAGCAGTCGGCCGTCGCGCCGATCCATGTCACGCATGACAAGCTCAAGCAGGTGTCCGCAGCCACTGAGGTGGCGGCGACCGACATCCTGAACGGGATCGACCGCGCCGTCGCGATGGTCGATGAACTGGACGCCCTCGACGGGCAGGACCCGGAACGCCGCGCGCCCGAGGTGCGTGGGGCGTTGCGCGATGAGCTCTTCGCCGTGATGGGCCACATGCAGTTCCAGGACATCACCAGCCAGCAGCTGGCGCATGCATCGGCCGTGTTGTCCAAGATGGAGGCACGCCTGGTGTCGCTCTGCCAACTCTTCGACCCCGCGCAGGGGCCGGGGAGTGCCACCCTCGAGGTGTTGGGCGCCTTTGACGATCACGCGACCACGAGCGGGCGCGAGGAACGCCAGGCGGTGGCCGACGAGGTCGTCGCCGCGCGCCCGGCGACCGGGTGACGCGCGGGGCCGCCCACCGCCCGGGCGGCGTGGGGCCCCGATGACGCATGGCACCTCGCTCACCGTCCGGGAGCGCGTCGTCGCGATGGCGACCTTCGCCGCGTCGGCGGACCTCAACGACCGGCTGGTCACCTATGCGGTCGGGGCTTCCCTGGGGATCACCGTGTACGATCCCGAGCAGCGGGTCGGGGGCCTGTTGCATGCGATGCTGCCGTCCTCCGCGCTGGATGCCGAGCACGCGCGCACCAGTCCCGCGCAGTTTGTCGATACCGGCCTGCAAGCGGTCTTCCGCGCGGTCTACGAGCTGGGTGGGGTCAAGAGCCGCCTCGTCGTGAAGGTCGTGGGCGGCGCGTGGCGCGAGGAGACGAGCCCGTTCGGGGCCATGCAACTCGGCGAGCGCAACCTGGTCGCGTGCCGGGCGCTCCTGGGCCGGAACGGGGTGGCGGTGGCGAGCGAGGAGGTCGGCGGCACCGATCCGGCACGCACGGTGATGCTGGACATCGCGTCGGGCGACGTGACCGTGCGCTGTGGCGGGCGGCAGATGGTTATCTAACGAGGGAAGGCCGATGGCATTGACGATCCTCCTCGCGGATGGCAGCGCCGTGATGCGCTCCATGTTGATCCGCACGTTGCAGCTCAGCGGACTGCCCGTCGCCACCGTGCACCAGGCGGGAACGGCGACCGACGCCCTGGCCGTGGTGGGCCGCGAGCCGCTCGATGTGGTCCTCGTCGACCTCGACCTGCCGGGGGCAGACGACCTGTCGTTGGTGGACGCGCTGCGCGATCAGCCGGCCGGGGGGCACGTGCCGTGTCTCGTGGTCGCCACCGACGACTCCGATGCACGGATCGCGCGGTGGGTGGAGCAGGGGGCCGGCTGCCTTCGAAAGCCGTTCACGCCGGAGCAGGTCCGCGCGGCGGTGCTCAGGGTCGTGGGAGCCCGGAGCGCGTAGGTCGTGCGGTCGCGCGTCCGGCGTGGTGATGCGCCCTGAGGGACTTGAACCCCCAACCTTCTGATCCGAAGTCAGAAAGCACGATATATCCGGGCGATTCCCCCTAATGCCGGGAAGTATCATTCGCCCAGCAAAACTGACGCTGGACGATTCCTGAGAGTTGCCGTAGATTCCCGAAAGTGTGGTTGCTGGGTGGTTGCTAGCGCAGCCCGGCGCCCGTTTCCCTCCGGGAAGGACGGCCCCAATGGCAGTTGCTCGCATCACCAAGCGCGTGGTCGATGCCACGACCCCCGAGCACCGCGACGTTTTCGTGTGGGATGCCGAGGTGAAGGGCTTCGGTCTCAAGGTGACGACCACCGGACGAAAGTCCTTCGTCTTCCAGTATCGCCCGCCCGGCATGGGGCGCCGGGGCACACAGAAG
>JAEUJL010000117.1 GCA_016794835.1 Gemmatimonadota bacterium
CCCGGGCGGATCTCCGCGACCTGCGCAAGCGGGACGGTCGCGGCCATCCCCGTGCGGGCATCGAAGTTGTTGCTCAGCAGCGGAATCTGCGCGACGTCATCGGCGCTCACCCGCTCCGAGTCCGGATAGACCACCATCACATCATGGGAGTACCCGTTGGGATCCTCCCAGCGCGTCGCCCGTTGGCCCTGGAACAACGGCTGCAGCGTGGAGCCGATCGTCTGCATCGCGAGCCCGGCCGCCCACGCCTGCTGTCGGTCGACCCGCACGTCCAGCTGGGGAATCTCCCCGTCGTCGCTCGACTGGGGCTCGGCGGAGCCCTCCACCGTGCGCATCGTCGCCAGGACCTGCTCGGCGGCAAGCTTCAGGCGTGTAGGCTCCGGCCCCTGCACGTAGATCTGGATGGGCTGCCGCATCCCGCCAAAGATCGACATGTTCCCGGTGATGGTCGGTCGCACCCCGGGGATCCCCGCCAGCTTGCGGCGCAACTCGGTCTGGATGTCGAACATCGACTTGTCGCGTTCCCCGATCGGCTTGAGCCGCACGAAGATCTGCCCGCCGCTCGAACCGCGCCCGCCAAAGCCCCCACCGCCGCCGATGTTGAGCGAGGTGAACTCCACCTCCGGCTGCGCGGCGAGGAAGCGCTGGATCTCCTGGCCCTTGCCGGTGGTGTACTCCAGGCGCGATCCCGGCGGGAGGCGGAACGAGACGTTGAACTCGCCGCTGTCGTAGTCCGGCAACCAGGTGAAGCCCAACAGGGGGAAGAGCATGAACGCGCCGACCACCGACGCGGTCGCGATCCCCACCATCAGCCAGCGGCGATCGAGCGCCCAGTCCAGCCCGCGCTTGTACCGCTCGGAGGTCCGCTCGAACCAGGCGTCAAAGGCAAACGCGAACTTGCGGATCGGGTTGCGCGTCCGGCGGCGCGTCTCCTCGTGCCCGCCATGCTCCACTTCGGGGTCCGCCCAGACGCTGGACAACATCGGGTCGAGCGTGAAGGAGACGAACAGCGAGACGAGCACCGCAAACGCCACGGTGACGCCAAACTGGAAGAAGATCTTGCCGATCTGCCCACCCATGAACGCCACCGGGATGAACACGGCGACGACCGCGAGGGTCGTGGACAACACCGCAAGGCCGATCTCCTTCGTCCCCTCGAGCGACGCCTCGAAGTGCCCTTTCCCCATCTCGATGTGGCGCACGATGTTCTCGCGCACCACGATCGCGTCGTCGATGAGCAACCCGATGGCGAGCGAAAGGGCCAGCAGGGTCATCGTGTTGATGGTGAAGTCGAACAACCACATCACGAAGAACGCGGAGATGATCGACACGGGGAGGGTGAGCCCCGTGATCACCGTGGAGCGCCACGAGTTCAGGAACAGGTAGATGATCAGGATGGTGAGCACCGCGCCGAGGATGATCGAGAGCTGCACATCGGCGAGGGAGTGCCGGATCTTGATCGAGTCGTCCCGGATCAACGTCAGGTTGATGTCGGGCGGCAACGTACGCTGCACCTCCTCCACCACGCGCTTGACCCCATCGCTCACCGCCACCGTGTTGGACCCGGTGACCTTGAGCACCTCCAGCGTGACCGACGGCGTCTCGCCGATGAACGAGGCGGACCGGCGGTCGGCCACCCCGTCCTCGACCGTGGCGACGTCGCGCACCCGGATGGGCGCCCCGTTGCGCACGGCGATCACGACATCGGCAAAGGCCCGCGGGTCGCGGATCTTGCCCGTCACGCGCACCATGCGCTCGGACTCCCCGCGAATCACGCGGCCGGCGGGTGTCTCGGTGTTCTCGCGGGCCAGCGCCTGGGACACCTGCGCCGGGGAGATGCCGTAGGCGACGAGCGCATCCGCGTTCAGCTGCACGCGGATCTGGCGGGTCGTGCCCCCGTTGACGTTCACACCGCCCACGCCGGCGACGCTCTCGAACCGCGGCTTGATCGTCTGCTCAGCCAGGTCGGTGAGGTCGCGCAGCGGGCGTTCGCTGCTGGTCATCGCCACCGCCATGATCGGGCGGTCGTTGGGATCGAAGCGATTGATGACCGGATCGTCGATATCCGGCGGCAGCTGGCGGCGAATGCGGGCAATCTTGGCGATCACTTCCTGCTGGGCCTCGAGCGGGTCCATCCCGAGCTGCAGCATGACCCGCACGCTCGAGTTGCCCTCCGAGGAGGTCGAGGTGATCTCGCGAATGCCCTGCACCGTGTTGAGCGCTTCCTCGATCGGCCGCGAGACGTCGCGCTCCATCACCTCGGGCGACGCACCGGGGTACGAGGTGTTCGCCATCACGATGGGATACGTGATGTCGGGATACTCATCGACCGCCAGCCGCTGGTAGGCCACCACACCAAACACCACCAGGGCCACCATCATCATGGTGGTGAAGACGGGCCGCTTGATCGAGACTTCCGTGAGGTACATGGGCGCCTCCGCCTAACGCGTCGCCGCGGAATCGCCCCGGGGGCGCCGCGTGCTGGTCGAGTCGCCACCGCGCGACGGTCGTCCCCCGCCATTCGCCCCGGGCCGCGCCCCGGTGGCGCCGGCCTCGCGCGCGCCGCCTCCGCGCCCCTGCTCGGCCGAGACCACCCGCACCGGCATGCCGCGCCCCAGGGCCCCGAGGTTGCCGACGATGATCCGGTCACCCACCGCCAGCCCGGACAGCACCTGCGCGGTCGCCGCCTGCTCGTCGCTCACCCCGAGCTCGACCTGCGCGACATCCACCTTGTCGTCCACGATCCGGTAGACAAACGATTGGCCACCGGTGGCCGACTGGCGCAACGCGGCGGCCGGGATCACGATCGCATTGTCCACGCGACGGGTGACCACGCGCCCCGTGGCGAAGGTGTTGCCCCGCATCTCCCCGCGCGGGTTCGGCACCTGCAGGTACACGGTCAACGTGCGATTGGCCGGGTTGATGGTCGGCGAGATCCGCGCCACCTTGCCTTCCAGCTGCCGACCGTTGGCCGTGAACTTCACCGCCTGTCCGGCCCGGAGCTCCGCCGCCTGGCGCGACGGCACGGCCGCCTCCAGCTCCAACACGTCGTTGCGCACGACAGTCATCAGGGTGGCGCCACGAGTCACGTGCTCGCCCGGCTCCACCGCGCGGGTGGAGACCACGCCGGTCGTGGGGGCCCCAAGGCGCGTGTCCTCCAGCACCTGGGAGACGCCACGCAAGCGGGCCTCCGCCGCGGCGAGGCGCGACTGCGACGCCGCCAGCGTTTGCTGGGCCGTCCGCAGGTCACGCTCCGGGATCGCCCCGGCCTTGAACAACTCCGCGGACTGCTCGGCGTTCCACTGCGCATTCGCGACGTCGGCCTTGGAGGACTCCACCTCGGCCTGGGCCGACGCGCGATCGCCCTCCTGCACGGCGTTCTCGAACCGCACCAGCACCTGCCCGCGCGTCACGCGATCCCCCTCGCGCGCGAGCACCGCGGTGACATCCCCTTCCATGCGGGAGCGCACCGCAATCTCCTCGATCGGCTTGAGGTCGCCGCTGATCAGCAGGAC
>JAEUJL010000127.1 GCA_016794835.1 Gemmatimonadota bacterium
GCGGCCGCCTGGAGTGAAGTGATCGCGCTCGAGAAGCGCCTGGCGGAACAGGCCGAGGAACTCGGCGCCCTGGGGGATCGGGTGACCGAGGAGTTCCTCGAACGATTCGGGAACGACCAGGAGCGCTTCGGCGACCTCGGCGGGTACATCTACCACGCGCGGGTCGACGCCGTGCTGCAGGGGCTGGGCTTTGATGCCGAGGAGTCGAAGACGCGACCGGTGGCCACGCTGTCAGGAGGCGAGCGCGGCCGCGTCGGGCTGGCCGCACAGCTCATCGCCCCGGCCGACCTGCTGCTCCTCGACGAGCCCACGAATCACCTGGACCTCGATACCACGACCTGGCTGCAGGAGTGGCTCCGCGAGGCGAATGAGACCGTCATCGTCGTGTCGCACGACCGCGCGTTCATGGACGCCGTCTGCACGCACATCCTGCACGTGGAGGGGCGCACCAGCGAGTGGTACAAGGGGAACTACAGCCAGTTTGTCCCGCAGCGCGCCGAGCGCCGGCTCACGCGCGAGCGCGAGCTCGAGCGGCAGCGCGCCTACGTGAAGAAGGAAGAGGAGTACATCCGGCGCAACATTGCCGGCGTGAACTCGTTCCAGGCCAAGGGCAAGCGCAAGCGGCTCGAGCGGCTGCCGCGGCTGGCCCCACCGCCGGGTGACCCGGCGGCGATGTCGCTCCAGTTCGACGTCACGGAACGCGGGGGCGACCAGGTGATCGCCATCAAGGACCTGCGCGTGGAGGTCCCGGGCCGCGTGCTTGTGGAGGACTTCACCGCCGTGCTGCGGCGGAACGACTTCGTCGCCCTGGTCGGGCCAAACGGCGCGGGCAAGTCATCGTTCATCGCCACCATCATTGGCCAACTCACCGCAGCAGGTGGCGAGGCCCGGATCGGCGGCTCGATCGTGCCGGCCTGGTTTCGCCAGGACCTGGGGGACCTGCCACTGAACAAGTCGCTGGCCGATGCAATCCAGGACCAGCGACCGCTCTGGAACCGCGGGCAGATCCAGAACTGCCTGGGCTCCTTCGGGTTCAGCGGTGACGAGGTGTTTCGCGAGATCGGGACGCTCAGCGGCGGCGAGCGCGCGCGCATGGCCCTCGCGCTCATGACGCTCTCGCACGCCAACCTCCTGATCCTCGACGAGCCAACGAACCACCTGGACGTGGAGAACATCGAGGCCCTCGAGGATGCGCTCGAGGACTACGAGGGGTCGGTCCTGCTGGTCAGCCACGACCGCGCCTTCCTGCGCGAGGTGGCCACCCGGGTCTGGGCCTTTGACGGCACACGCCTGGTGGACTTCGACGGCCCCTTTGTCGACTGGGAAGAAGACCGCGCGCGGCGATCGACGAAGGGCACGGCGGCCAGCACGGGGGGATCGCGCCCATGACCGCGCCACGCCCGGCGATCGTGCTCGGTGGCTCCGGATCGGTGGGGAACGCGCTCCTCGCCGAGCTCTTCCGCCACGGGGCATTCGATCCCGTGATCACCCTGTCGCGTCGATCGCTCCCGGATGCCGTGGCCCTGGCGCGCACCTCCGGTCGCCGGCTCGTTGAGGTGCTCGTACCGGAGATGACGCCGGCCGCCCTCGCGGCCGCCACGCTGGACGCGGTGCGCCACCTCGAGGGCGAGGTGGAGGGCTTCAGCGTGCTCGGGATCGGGGCCGGTACGGCAAAGCTCACGATCGACGAGCATCGCGCGGTGGACGTCGCGCTCAACACCGCGTTTGCGCAGGCGCTGCGGGATTCCGGCAAGGTCCGGCACCTAGCCTTCATGAGTGCGGTGGGCGCCGACCCGACAGCCAACGCCAGTGGCGGCGGTGGCGCCGGCATGTCACGGTACAATCGCGTGAAGGGCGAGGCCGAGGAGGCCGTGCGCGCGAACGGCCCCGCGATCGTGAGCATCTTTCGCCCCGCGATGATCATCGGGT
>JAEUJL010000163.1 GCA_016794835.1 Gemmatimonadota bacterium
GACAATACCCGCCGTCTCGCGCATTGACGAGGCTCACCAGCGGCCCGACCCTTGTAACGGCGGTCCGAATCGTTATCTTAGTGCTGAGACTATTCCAATGACCTCTCCCACCGCTCCTCAGACCGCTCCTGGCAGCCCGCGACCCTCACGGGCCGGGTTGGGCGAGGACGTCGACGCCGCCCTGCACCTCTGGGTCGTGCTGACCCGGGCATATGCCGCCGTGAATGCCGTCGCCCGCGAGGATATCCGGAGCCACGGACTCACGGAGGGGGAGTTCTCCGTGCTAGAGCTGCTGTTCCACAAGGGGCCCGTCCTCCTTGGGGAAATCCAGCGGCGGGTGCTGGTGTCGAGCGGGGGGATCACCTTCCTGGTGGACCGACTGGCCGAGAAAGGCCTGGTGGAGCGTCGCGATTGTCCGTCGGACCGTCGGGCGCGGTTTGCCGTGTTGACCGAGGCCGGCGAGGCGCTGCTCGCGCGGATCTTCCCGCTGCATGCACGCCGCATGGCGGACGCTGTGGCTGCCCTCGATCCCGACGAGCGGGCCCAGGCGACCGCCCTGCTCAAGCGTTTGGGATACGGGGCGGCGGCCGTCGCCGGGGCGAACAAGTGAGCGGACCGCTGGTCACTCCCGGCTTCCATCACATCACGATGGTCTCGGCGAACGCCGCGCGCACGCTGGCGTTTTACCGCGAGGTGCTGGGGATCGGCCTCGTCAAGCGGACGGTGAACTTCGATGACCCGTCCTCGTATCACCTGTACTTTGGTGACGCGACCGGCGCGCCCGGGACGATCCTGACCTTCTTCGAGTGGGGCGGGCTCCCGACGGGGTTTCCCGGCGTGGGGGGCGTGCATCATCTCGCGTTAGGCGTGGCAACCCCCGAGGCGCAGCTCAAGTGGAAGCGGCGCCTGGAGGATGCGGGGGCGCCCGTCAGCGGGCCATACAATCGCGGCTGGTTCCGCAGCATCTACTTCAAGGACCCGGACGGGCAGATCCTGGAGATCGCGACCCGGGGGCCAGGGTACGCCGTCGACGAGGCAGCGGACGCGCTGGGCCAACTGGAGCTGCCACCGCCGCCGGAGGCCGAGATCGTCGGAGCGCGGGATGAGGCGGCGATCGACCAGCTGACCTGGCCGGAACCCGTCCCGGTGATCACGCCCGACATGGCGCTCGAGGGGATCCATCACATCAGCGCCATCACCACGGACCTCGAGCGGCTCGACGAGTTTTACGGCGCCGCGCTCGGCTTGCGCCTGGTGAAGAAGAGCTTCAACCAGGATCACCCGGACATCAAGCACTGGTTCTGGGCATCGTATGATGGGCGCACCGTGGCCCCGCACAGCGCCCTGACCTTCTTCGGGTGGCCCCCGCGCGGGCGGCGCACGCAGCCCGGTGTTGGGCAGACACACCACATCGCCTTTCGCGCGCGCACGGCGGACGACCAGTTGGCGTTTCGCGCGCACCTGCTCGAGCTCGGTGTGCCCGTCTCGCCCGTGATGGACCGGACGTACTTCACGAGCATCTACTTTCGGGACCCGGACGGCCTGTTGCTCGAGGTGGCCACCGATGGCCCGGGCTTCGCAATCGACGAACCCCCCGGCCGACTGGGCCAGGAGCTGCGTCTCCCGGCCTGGATGGACGCGCAGCGCGAGGCGATTGCCGGGGCGCTGACCCCGCTCGGCCGATGACACACCCGCCACACGGCGGCGCCCAACTGTTTCGTGCAGGGGCGACCGGCCCGGCCGCCCGCGGCCGGTTGATCATGGTGCACGGACGGGGGGCGACGGCCGACGGGATCGCCTCGCTCGCCGTTCCCCTTCACGCCCTGGACCACTGGTCGGTCGTGGCACCACAGGCGGCGGGGAATACCTGGTACCCCTACAGCTTCCTTGCGCCGATCGCGCAGAACGAGCCAGGCATCTCGTCGGCGATCGCCCTGCTGGAGTCGCTCGTGGTCGCGGCGATGGAAGACGGGTTGCGCTCCGACCAGGTCGCACTCGTCGGCTTCTCCCAGGGGGCGTGCCTCACGCTGGAGTTTGTCGCCCGGCACCCGCGGCG
>JAEUJL010000174.1 GCA_016794835.1 Gemmatimonadota bacterium
GCCGAAGGGGTGACCGCCCGGAAGAGCTACACCATTGCGGCCAACCCGGTCGCGACGCTCGACCTCGCGGTCACCGAGAACACCGTCAACACGGGCGATGTGGTGCACCTCAAGGCCACCGCCAAGCGCGCGAATGGCCAGCCGGTGACCGATGCCAAGATTTCCTGGACCTTCCAGTACACGCCGGATGACACGACCGCGGCCCCTGGCGGTCCCGGCATCATCGATCGCGCACCGGACGGGACCAACCTGTTCGCGGCGAACGCGCCCGGTCGCTTTACGCTGATGGCGCAGGCGGGCAACGTCTTTGCGCGCACGGTGGTGGACGTGAAGCCGCGCGACGTGCGCCGCCGGATCACGGTGACGGGACGTGGCAACATCAACACGACCGCCACGTCGGACCTCTGGCCGTGGACGGGCAAGGACGGCCGCGATTACGCGCTCGTGGGCACGTGGGGCGGCGACGGCTATGCCATCGTGTTCGACATCACGGACATGAGCAACATCGTGAAGACCGACTCGGTGAAGGTCGACGCCCGCACGATCAACGACGTGACGGTCTCCCCGGACGGACGCTACGGCGTGCTGACGCGCGAAGGCGCCTCGAACCGGGTGAACGGCGTCGTCATCCTCGACCTGGCGACGCCGGCGCACCCCAAGGTGGCCGCGACGTTCGATGAAGACCTCACCGGCGGCGTGCACAACGCCTTTGCGACCAACGACTACCTGTACGCGATCTCCGGTGGGATGAAGTACGTCATCATCGACATCCGGGACATCTACAAGCCGAAGAAGGTCGGGGAATTCAAGTATCCGGGGGCGCGCATCCACGACCTCTGGGTGAACAACGGGATCGCCTACTCGGCGCAGGGCGGGATCGGCGCGGTGATCGTCGACGTTGGCAATGGCAAGTGGGGGGGCACCCCCCAAAACCCGAAGTTGATCAACGTCTTCCCGATCAACTCCGGCCACGAGATCTATCCCTACTTCCAGAAGAGCACCGGCAAGACCTACCTGTTCCTCGGCGACGAGGAGATGAACCGTGAGGGGCGGGTCTGGGAGGGCACCAACTACCGCAACACGCTCGGTACCGCCGGCGGGGTCGCCCAGACGTCCGGTGGGTACGTGCACATCGTGGACGCCACCGACCCGATGAACATGAAGAAGGTCGGGCGTTATCACCTCGAGGACTACGGCGCCCACGACATCATCGTCGAGGACGACGTGCTCTACCAGGCGTACTACGATGGCGGCGTGCGCGTCGTCGATGTCTCCGGCGAGCTGCTGGGGAACCTGGCCGAGCAGCGGCGCGAGATCGCCGTGTTCAAGTCGTTCGACCCGAAGGGGTTCACCGCCAACGCCTCGTTCGTGATGAACGCGATGCCGTGGAAGGGCCAGGTCCTCTTCACGGACTTCAACTCGGGGTTGTGGGCGGCCAAGCTGGAACCGAAGCCGAAGGTCACGCCGTAAGCACACGTGCTGCTCGGGCTGCATCAGTTGATGCTCTGGGACCTGTCACGGCGCAGCACGAGCGGTACGGGCAGCCCGGGCGGCACGGGTGACAGGCTTCTCGTGCTGCCCTGACCTCACGTGCTCCTCGTGCTGCATCAGTTGAGGCCCTTCCGAACTGCCACGGCGCAGCACGAGCGGGACGGGCAGCCCGGGCGGCACGCGCAGAACGCTTTTCGTGTCGCCCCTGGCCCGCCGGAGGTGCACACAGCACCCGCAGCGGCGCCGTCACCGAGCGCGCCGAGTCACTGCATCCTACCGACCATGGCCTCACTGGAACGCGTTTTTCGGATGAAGTTTTCGGGGCTGTATCCCCTCTACATCCAGAAGGTGGAGAAGAAGGGACGCACGCGGGACGAGCTCGACACGGTCATCTGCTGGCTGACCGGGTACAGCAAGGAAGGGCTCGACCGGCAGGTCGCACAGCAGGTGAACCTCGAGGAGTTCTTTGCCCAGGCGCCGGCGATGCACCCGAACACCATCCTCATCACGGGGTTGGTGTGCGGGGTGCGCGTCGAGGAGGTGCCCGATCCCCTGATGCGCAAGATTCGCTACATGGACAAGCTCGTGGATGAGCTGGCGAAGGGGAAAGCGATGGAGAAGATCCTCCGCA
>JAEUJL010000180.1 GCA_016794835.1 Gemmatimonadota bacterium
CGCGTCCAGGTCTGTGCGCATCCAGAGATTCCCGTCCACGAACTGCGGCGCAAAGTGGGCCGTGAGTCCGGCGGTGATGTCGTGACGCTTCCCCGTCGCCGTCTCGAGCACAAACACCTCGTTGCGGGCCCAGCCATGGCCCACGCTCATCAGCCGGTACTTCCCACCCTCGGCCGACGTCACCGTCAGGAACGCCGTCGGCGCCAACCCCTCCCCAAAGAGCACGGAGTCGGTCGCCGGGTCGGCACCCAACGCGTGGTACTTGAAGCGCGGCCCCTCCGTCCGCGACCGGTGCACGTAGTAGACCCCCTTCCCGTCCGGGGCGAACGAGAGGCTCGCGTACAGGGCGGCGGGCAGCGAGTCCGGGAGATCCTGCATGGTGGTGAGGTCGCGCACCTTCACCGTGATCTCGTCCGGGCCACCATCGCGCACGGAGTACATCAGCCGCCGTCCGTCGACGCTGAACCCGACGATATCCACGCTCGTCGTCCCGTCATCCCGGATCGCCAGCGGGTCGACCACCTTCTCGTAGGTGCCGTCCACATCCACCGGCCCCGGCTCCCGCGGCACCGGACGCCGGTAGATCGCCGCGGTCGCTTCCCCTCGTTTGCGTAGCGTGAAGTACTCGTGCCCCCCGGCGCGCCGCGCCGCACTCGCGCTCGGCACATCCATCAACTCGGTCAGGCGACGCGTCAGCGAATCCCGCAGCGGCGAGGTCGGTCCCATCACCGAGTCCGCATACCGCTGCTGCGCGGCGATCCAGTCCATGACCTCGGGGCTCGCCTGGTCCTCGAGCCAGCGATACGGATCCTCCACCGCCACGCCGTGCAGGGTGTCGACCACCAGGGAGACCCGGGTGGCGGGAGCGCCCGGGCTCCCCTTTCCGCCGCACGCGACGATGGCAACCGACAGCAGCAGGCGGGGAAGCGTTCGCATGGGTTCCTCGATCGGTGGGAAGGCGCGGCAAACATAGCCCCGGGCCCGGCGTCGTGAAGGGCGCGCCGCTCGACGGCTGCCGTCGGCGACAGTAGCCTTCGGCCGTGAACCTCTTCGTGTATGGCTCCTTGCGACGGGACGCCGCCGGCCGTCCCCACCCATTGATGGCCACGGCGTCATTCGTCGGCGCGGCCACCGTGGCCGGCCGCCTCTATCGCGTCTCCTGGCATCCGGGCCTCATCCTCGACCCGGCCGCCGGTCGCGTGCACGGGGAGCTCTTCCACTTTCCGGCAGGCAGCGAAGCGGCGCTCGCCGCCCTCGACACCTACGAGGGCGAGATGTTCTCCCTGGCCGCCGTGCGCGTCCAGCTCAACACAAACGAAACGGTCGACGCCTTCACCTACACCTGGCTCGGCGACCCGGCGTCTGCGACCTTCGTTCCCGGTGGCGACTGGGGAGCCCCAACCACCGGTGGCCCCCCCGAACCGCGCGCGTAAGCGTCGACGGTGCGCCGTGTTCTGATGGACCGATACGGGCCCCGTGACGAGTGCCCCGCTTACGGTGTCCGGTTCATCCGGGCCATCAAGGCCTCCTGCGTGCGGTGTGTCGCCATCGGGTGGGATGAGTGCACGGCCACAATGCGCCAGCCGTCGGCTTCATGGCGAACCACCCCCGCCTGTGTGCCCCGCAATGTGGTGTTGGCGCCACTCGT
>JAEUJL010000206.1 GCA_016794835.1 Gemmatimonadota bacterium
TCGACGGCCGTACGAGCGGCGCGACGCCATCGATGGCGGCCAGCGCCGGGACATCTATGCGGTCGACCTCAAGACGGGCGCGCGGTCGATGATCCGGCAGACGGCGCGCTTCAACTTCCTGCCGAGCCCGGATGGGACGAAGGCGCTCTTCTACCACGACGGGGAGTACCACGTCTACGACTTTGCGTCGAAGGCCACGACGACGGTGTCGCGCGGTGCGCCCACCTCGTTTGTGGACACCGAGGATGACCACAACGTCGATCGCCCGCCCGTGCAGCCGCTGGGATGGGCCGCCGACAACCAGTCAGTGCTCCTGTTCGACAACTACGATGTGTGGAAGGTGGGGATCCGCGGTGGCACCTTCGCGAACCTCACGGGCAACGGCCGCAAGGATCGCATGCGCTACACGCGCCGGGTCGTGATCAACCCCAAGGAGAAGGGGATCGACCTCGCCCAGCCGATGTACCTGCAGACTTACGGGGAGTGGACCAAGAAGGAAGGGCTGTCGGTGGTCCAACCCGGCCGTGCCGGTGCGACCTCGCTCGTGTGGGATGATGCGAAGTACTTCGTGACGCGCGCCCGCAACGCCGAGACCTGGGTGTTCACCAGGCAGACGTTCCGCGACTTCCCGGATTACTACGTGGCCGATCGCCCCACGCTGGCGGCGGCGCGTCGCCTGACGAACGCCAACCCGCAGCAATCGGAGTTCGCCTGGTCGAGCGGGACCCGGCTGGTGGACTACGTGAGCGACAAGGGTGACACGCTGCAGGGCGCGCTCTTCCTCCCGGCGAACTACGAGCCGGGGAAGAAGTACCCGACGATGGTGTACATCTACGAGAAGCTGTCGCAGAGCCTGCACCAGTACGCGGTGCCCAACGAGACGCGGGCGTTCAACCCGAGCGTGTACACGAGCCGCGGGTATGCGGTGTTCATGCCGGACATCGTCTACAAGATCAACGACCCGGGGATGTCCTCGGTGTGGTGCGTGGTCCCCGCGGTGAAGGCGGCGATCGCCACCGGGATCGTGGACGCGGCCAAGGTCGGTCTGCATGGCCACTCGTGGGGAGGCTACCAGTCGTCCTTCCTCGCGACGCAAACAGGCAAGCTCTTCGCCGGCATCGTCACCGGGGCCCCGCTCACCGACATGCTCTCGATGTACAGCTCCGTGTACTGGAACACCGGGAGCGCCAACCAGGGGATCTTCGAGAGCTCGCAAGGGCGATTCAAGGGCGGGTACATCGAGAACCGCGATGCCTACATCCGCAACTCCCCGGCCTTCTTCGCGGACAAGGTCGAGACCCCCGTGATGATCCTGCATAACGAGAAGGACGGCGCCGTCGACTTCAACCAGGGGATCACCTGGTTCAACACGCTGCGTGAGCAGGAGAAGGAAGTCATCATGCTGCAGTACGTCGGCGAGAACCATGGCCTGCAGCTGCCCAAGAACCAGAAGGACTACACCCTGCGCATGACCGAGTACTTCGACCACTTCCTGCAGGGGAAGCCGGCGCCCGATTGGCTCAAGAACGGGATCCCGCGGCTCAAGATGGAGGAGCACCTCAAGTCGCGGCAGAAGAAAGTCGCTTCATGACGGTGGCCGTCGTGGGCTGCGGCGTGATCGGCCGCAGCTGGATTCGCGTCTTCACCCGGGCGGGATATCCCGTCCGGGTGTTTGACGTCTCCCCACGGGCGGTCGAGCAGGCGCTGGCCTGGCACGCGGAAGCGGCGGCGCGCGATGGCCGTGGGGGCACCGTGCCGCAGGGGGCGAGCACCCTGGCGGAGGCGTTAGGCGGCGCCACGTGGGTCCAGGAGAGCGGCCCCGAGACCCTGCCGGCCAAGCAGGCCCTCTACGCCGAGTTGGACCAGGGCGCCCCGCCGGAGGCCATCCTCGCGTCGAGCACCAGCACGCTGGACATGACCGAGATCGCCCGGGGACTGCGCGGGGCCGGGCGCTGCGTGGTGGCTCACCCCGTCAACCCGCCGCATGTCGTGCCGGCCGTGGACTTGCTCGGTGGCGTGGCGACGGAGCCCGAGGTCCTCGCGCGCGCCACCGACTTCCTGCGTGCGGTGGGCCAGACCCCCGTGGTGCTCCGGCGCTACGTCCCCGGCTTCCTGCTCAATCGCATGCAGGCGGCGCTGGTGCGCGAGGCGATCTCCCTGCTCGACGCGGGAGTGGCGGACGCGGACGCGATCGATGCGGTGATTCGCGATGGACTGGGACTCCGCTGGGCTCTGATGGGGCCCTTCGGGGTGGCGAACACCAACGCCGACGGTGGGGTGCGCGAGTACTTCACGCGGTATGGGGCGAGCTTCCGGTGGTTGATGGATGACCTCGGCGGCACGCCGTCGTTTGATGCGGCCACGATCGAGCGGATCGGGGCCGGCGTGGATGCCATGTATCCCGGGGTGTCACACGAGGACCTGCGGGCCTGGCGCGACCGTATGGTGGAGCGCATCACCACCCTCAAGGCCGACGACCGCCCATGAGCCGCATCGCCATGATCGGGGCGGGGACGATGGGACGCCGCCTCGCGGTGGACTTCGCCCGCTGTGGCCACGAGGCGGTCCTCCAAGACACCGACGCGGCCGCGATCGCGCGGGCGCAGGCGTGGTGCCGCGAGGTGGTGCAGCAGTGGGTCGACGCCGGGCGCGTCTCGCGCGAGGAGGGTGATCGGATCGCGTCGCGGATATCGACCGGTGGTTCGCTCGCGGAGTCGCTGCAGCGGGCCGACTTCGCGTTTGAGAATGTCCCCGAGCGCCTCGATCTGAAGCGGGCCGCGTTCGCCGCCGCGGCCCCCTACGTGCCGCCCTCGGCCATCCTGGTGTCGAACACCTCGGCTCTTCCGGGCTCGCTCTTCGCCGACGCGACCGGCTGCCCGGACCGGCTCATCAACGCGAACTTCGGGCACCTGGGCCATGCGAAGGTCGAGGTCATGCCGCATCCCGGCACGTCGGTCGAGACACGGGAGCGCCTGACCGCGTTGCTCACCGCATGCGGCTTTGAGCCCCTGGTGCTGGCCCGCGAGCAGCTCGGGTATTCGAGCAACCGCATCTGGCGCGCCGTGAAGAAGGAGGTCCTCCGTCAGCTCGCGGCGGGGATCACGAGCGCGGAGAAGATCGATCGTGCCTGGCAACTGGACTGGGGAGTGCCGATCGGGCCGTGCGCCCTGATGGACCGGATCGGGCTCGATGTGGTGGCCGATATCGAGCAGGTGTATGCGGACCACCTGGGTGATCCGTCGGAGGCCGCGCCGGCGTTTCTCCACGAGATGGTCCGCGCGGGCAAGCTGGGTGTGAAGTCCGGGGAAGGGTTTTTCAAGGACCAGGATCGTCCGGCGGGTTGACACGGCGAGTCCCGCCACCATTCTCGCGTGCCGTCTGCCGTCTGCCGTCTGCCGTCTGCCGTCTGCCGTCTGCCGTCTGCCGTCTGCCGTCTGCCGTCTGCCATCCTTACTCACCTGTCTCCTGAACCATGAACCACACCTGGCGCTACGCTGACACCTTCGAGTACCTCGAGCGCGTGGGGAAGATGCCCCCCGTCATCATCTGCTGCGCCTGCAATGGCGGCGTCCAGGGCAAGGAGTCCAACGCGGCGCTGCCGGAGACCGCCGAGGAGATCGCCGAGTCGGTGGGCGGTGCCTACGACGCCGGGGCGAGCATGGTGCACGTCCACGCGCGTGACCCGAAGCACCTGACGCGCCCGGCCACGTCCACCGAAGTCTGGCTCGACGTCAATACCCGCATCCGCCAGCGGTGTCCGGAGATCATCATCAACAACACGACCGGCGGTGGCCCGGGGATGACGATGGAGGAGCGACTGCGCTGCCTCCCCGCCCGGCCGGAGGTCGCCTCGCTCAACCTGACGCCGGACATGAGCAAGTTCCGGCTCAAGGCGCGGCCGGACACGCTGCCGGATCCCCATCCGGAGGTGGTCTACGACGACTGCATCCCGTTCTCGTACAAGCTCGTGTCGCAGTTCGCGGCCGCCATGAAGGCGCAGGGGGTCAAGCCCGAGCTCGAGACGTACCACAGCGGCGGGAGCTGGGTCATGCGCGACCTGATCGCCCAGGGGCTGATCGAGAAACCCTACTGGATCCAGACCGTGATGGGTTACCAGACATCCAGCTGGGCAACCCCGGAGAACGTGATCAACCTCATTCGCGAGTTCCCGGACGGTACCGTGTGGCTCACCTCGGGCATCGGCCCGAACCAGCTTCCCATGACCACGATGGCGCTCATCCTCGGCGGGCACGTTCGGGTGGGCCTCGAGGACAACGTGTACTACCGGCGCGGCGAGCTGGCCACCGGCAATGCACAGTTGGTCGCGCGTGCCGTGCGCCTCGCCCATGAACTGGGCCGCGACGTGGCGACACCGGCGCAGGCGCGGGCAATGCTCGGCCTCTCCGCAACGCCGAGCGCCTACTGACCACCCGAAGCAAGCCCGCCTCCCGCGCCCCGCGCCCCGCGTCCCGCGCCCCGCCATCCCTCACCGCACTCCCGTGACCAAGCTCAAGCGTGACGTCGGCGCCTTCCAGTTCTTCGCCTTTGCCTTCGGCGCCGTCGTGGGTGTTGGCTGGGCGGTCGTGCTCGGCGACTGGCTCCGGCAGGCCGGGCCCGTGGGCGCCGCCCTCGGCCTCGCGGCGGGCGGGCTCTTCATCATCCTGATCGGGCTCTGCTACGGTGAGATTGTCGCGCTCATCCCGGGGAGCGGCGCCGAGATGGCGTACGCCTACGAGGTGATTGGCGAACGGAGCGGGTTCCTGATGGGGTGGTTCCTTTCGTTCATCTACCTCACCGTCGGCGGCTTTGAGGCGATCTCCATCGGGTGGATCCTCGGCGCGCTGGTCCCGGGCCTCGAGGGGCCGGTGCTTTACACGAGCCTCGGATCGGAGGTGAAGGCCGGGACGCTCGCATTCGGCATGTTGGGGACGATCGTCCTTGGCTGGCTCAACGTGCGCGGGGTGAAGGCATCGGGGAGGGCACAGGACGCCCTCGTTGGCGTCCTGCTGGTGATGGCCGTGATCTTCCTCCTCTCCGGCTTTCTCCGCGGCGACGTCGCCAACCTCCAGCCGTACTTCGTCCGCAGTGCGTCCGGGTCGATCTGGCCTGGCGTGCTCGCGCTCTTCATGACCGCCTCGTTCTGGTTCGGCGGGTTCAACGTGGTGCCGACGATGATGGAGGAGCGTGCGGACACAACCTCGTATGCCAAGGTCGGCCGGATGATCGTCCTCGCGATCGTGATTGGCATCGTCTTCAAGACGGGGGTGGTGCTTTCTGCCGCGATGACCATGCCGTGGGAGCAGCTGGTGGGGGCGAACATCCCGGCCGCGGCGGCATTCGAGCAGGCCTTCGGGTCGGTGTTCCTGGCGAAGCTCGTCCTCGTCACCGCACTGCTGGCCCTGCTGTCGACCTGGAACGCGATGATCATCTGCTCCTCGCGTGTCCTGTACGCGCTGGGGCGGGCCCACTTCATCCTCCCGTCGCTGGGGCGCGTGCACCCGGTGCATGGATCGCCGTCGAATGCGATCATCGTGTCCTGCGCCGTCGCCCTCCTGGTCACCCTGCTCGGGCGCAACGCCATCCTCCCCATCGTGAACTCCGCGGCGGCCTGCCTGGCGGCGGGGTACATGGTCAGCTGCTGGGCGGTCATCTCGCTGCGTCGCTCACGCCCGGAGGCACCACGTCCCTTTCGCGTTCCCGGCGGCATCCCCACCGTGGTGATCGCGCTTGCCTCGGCGGCGTTCTCGTTTGGATTGGCGCTGTACCAGCCCTGGGCCGATGCGAAGGGAAAGCTGCCCCTCGAGTGGATCATGCTGGTCGTCTGGGGTGTCGTCGGGATGGTGGCGTGGGTCGCGGCCACGCGGGTGCGCGCGGGCTTCGATCGTGAGACCCGTCGGCGTATCATTGTGGGAGGCGCGGACAGCTGATGGCCGCCCTCCGTCCCTCTTCCCGACATCCTCGATGAATCGCGTCGTTGCCCTCCTGGCCCTTGTGCCGGCCACCCTCCTTGCCCAGCTGCGCGGCGAGGCGCTGCGCGCCAGGATCGACTCCATTGTCAGCGCGCCCATCCGGGCCGGCCAGGTGGTCGGGGCCTCGGTCGCCGTGGTGCGTGGCCGGGACACCCTCCTGATCAAGGGCTACGGCAAGGCGAACATTGAGCTGGACGTCGCCACGCCGGCGGCTGGCACCGCCATCTACGAGGTGGGCTCGGTGACCAAGCAGTTCACCGGCGCGGCCGTGATGCAGCTGGTGGAGCAGGGGAAGCTGAGCCTCGACGATGATGTCACGAAGTACCTGCCGACCTTCAAGACCGGTGGGCGGCGCGTCACCATCCGTCGCCTGCTCGATCACACGTCGGGGATGCGCAGTTACACCGAGATCGCGGCCGCCCGCAACTTCTTCGCCCTTCCGCTGTCCCGCGATACGATGCTGCGGGTGATCGAGAACCATCCCTGGGATTTCGAGCCGGGCGAGGAGCAGATCTACAACAACTCGGCGTTCTTCCTCGTGGGGCTCGTCATCGAGAAGGTGGCCGGGATGCCGTATGCGGACTACGTGAAGCAGCATCTCTTCGACCGCGCGGGGATGCCGAATGCCCACTACTGCTCCGAGACGGCCATCCGGCGCGGCAAGACCTCCGGCTACGACTTCGACGCCACCGGCCCGATCCAGAAGCGGCCGCTGAGCCACCAGTGGCCGTACGCCGCCGGCTCGTTATGCATGACCGTCCGCGACCTGGTCGCGTGGAACGAGGCGCTGCATCGCTCGACGAAACTCATGTCTGCTGCGTCGTACCGGGAGATGATCCGCCCGGACACGCTGAATGACGGCTACCGGGTCGGGTACGCCAAGGGACTCGCCCTCACCCCCGTTGCCGGCCATGCGTCGCTGCACCACGGCGGTGGCATCAATGGCTGGACCACGGACAACCTGTACTTCCCGCAGGAATCGCTGAGCGTCGTGGTCTTCTACAACACCAGCGGCCCGTCGGGCCCGGGTGAGGCCGCTGAGGCGATTGCGAAGGCAATCCTTGGTGAGAAGCTCCCGGTGGCCGTTCCCGTCTCGGGGGATCCCACGCGCTTCCGTGGCACCTTTGCTGGGCGGGGCCGCGGGGTCCCGCAGCAGGTGGTCATCGAGGTCACGGACGGCCGCGTGGAGGCGGTGCGGGGCGCCCAGCGTCGCGCGCTCGTGCACGTGGGCAACAACACCTTCATGTCCGGCGCGACGAAGTTCGTGTTCGCCGAGCAGGGCGGGCGCGTCGTCTCCCTGCGTATTGACGCCGGGAGCGGAAACAACGTGCTGCGTCCGCGCTCCTGATCTTTCCGTGGGAATCCCCGACCGCGCGTCGGGGGTTCCCTGTCAGCGGGACCGACGACTCGCGCGAGTTTGTCGGCCATGCAATTCCAGACGATCCTCGAGCCATTCCGCGTACGGTCGGTTGAGCCGATTCGGCACACGACCCGCGAAGAGCGCGCCCACGCCCTGGCGCACGCACACTACAACGTCTTCCAGCTCGACGCCCGCGACGTCCTGATCGACCTCCTCACGGATTCCGGCACCGGGGCGATGTCCGCGGCGCAGTGGGGCGCCATGATGCAGAGCGACGAGTCCTATGCCGGCGCGCGTTCGTTCCACCGCTTCCGGGACGTGGTGGCGGCGATCACCGGGCTCCAGCACGTCCTGCCGACCCACCAGGGGCGCGCGGCCGAGCGCATCCTCTTCTCGACGGCCGCCCGCGCGGGGGACATCGTCCCTAACAACACGCACTTCGACACGACGCGCGCCAATATCGAGGACCGCGGTGCCACGGCCCTGGACCTGCCGTGCGCGGAGTCGCGGGATCCCCAGGCGCTGCACCCGTTCAAGGGGAACATCGACCTCGTGGCCCTCGAGCGCGTGCTCGCGGAGCACCCCGGGCGCGTCCCGCTGGTCATGATCACCGTCACGAACAATTCCGGCGGTGGGCAGCCGGTCGCGATGGCCAACATCCGGGAAGCACGCACCATCTGCCAGCGCCACGGCGTCCCGCTCTTCCTGGATGCCTGCCGGTTCGCCGAGAATGCCTGGTTCATCAAGCAGCGCGAGCCCGGGTACGCGGACCGCACCCCGCGTGAGATCGCACAGGAGATGTTTTCCTATTGTGATGGGGCGACGATGTCCGCCAAGAAGGATGGACTCGCCAACATCGGAGGCTTCCTGGCCATCAATGATGATGACCTCGCCCAGCGATGCCGGAACAACCTCATCCTCACCGAGGGGTTTGTCACGTACGGTGGGCTCGCGGGGTACGACCTCGAGGCGATCGCCACCGGGCTGACGGAAGTGCTCGATGAGGAGTACCTGCGCTATCGCGTCCGCTCCATCGCGTACCTCGCCGAGCGGCTCCAGGCCGCGGATGTGCCGCTCCTCCTGCCGCCGGGTGGGCATGCCCTGTACCTCGATGCCCGCCGGCTGCTGCCGCACATCCCGTGGAACGAGTACCCGGCCTGCGCGCTCGGCGCCGTGCTGTACGTCGAGGGCGGCATCCGGGCGGTGGAGATCGGCAGCCTGATGTTTGGGCACCATCCCGACGGGACGGAGCACCCGGCGCCACATGAGCTGCTGCGCCTCGCCTTTCCGCGTCGCGTGTACACGCAGAGCCACGTGGACTACGTGGCCGAGGTGCTCGCCTACGTGCGAACGCGTGCCGCGTCCATTCGTGGGCTGAAGATCATTGAGCAGCCTTCAGCCCTGCGTCACTTCAGCGCGAAGCTGGCGCCAGTCCACGGAGCAATCCTGGCGCCCTGACCGCGCAAGTCCCCCGTCTCCCGTCCCGCGCCCCGCGCCCCGCACCCCGCACCCCGCACCCCGCGTCCCGCGCCCCGCGCCCCGCGTCCTACTGAACGATCCCCAACGCCCTCCAGCGCCGGATCACCTCGGCCAGCACCGTCGGGAAGTACCCCATCTGCGCGCGCTGGTCCGCGGTGGGAGGCTCGGAGACGCGAACCACATTCCCGTAGAGGGCCGCCAGGCGTTGCGTCAACTCGCTCGCGGTCAGGGCGACATCCGCGACCTCGGTCACCCGAGCCGCGAGTCGCCGTCGTTCGGCCTCGGGCAATGCGGCGAGTCGTTGCTGTTCACGCCGCGTCGTGTCGGCCATCGCGTTCGCCGCCCGGTACATGGTCGCGACGCTGTCGATGGCGCCGAACCAGGCCACGCGCTGCTCAGCGGTCAGTGACACCCGCGGATCCTCGCGCACCTCAAAGCGCTGCTCGACCTGCTGGCCGTGCAGCGAGAGGCGCGCGGTGTAGGTGCCCGGCGCCACAAAGCGACCGGCGAGTCCACCACCGAATCCCTCGTCATCGTCCGCTCCCGCGCGCCCCGCGGCGACCGGTGGGAGCCGCAGGTTCCAGGTGACGCGACGCACGCCACTCCCGGGCCCCGCGTCGATGGGGACTGCGGCGAGTTGGGCTCCCGCGGCGTCGTGGATGGTCACGCGGGCATTGCGCGGGACGGAATCGCGCGCCCACAGGTCAATGACGGCGCCGTACGCGGGATTCTCCCCCCGGAAGTACATGTCGCCCGTATGCGCCCGGATGCTCGCCATCCGCTTCATCACCGCCGGGTTGATCGTGAAGAGGTGCGCGGGCGCCTTCTGGATCTCCGGCGTGACCTCCTGGATGGCGTTGATCTGGTCCAGGACCCAGATCCCGCGCCCGTGCGTCCCCAGCACCAGGTCGTTCTCGCGCGGCTGGATGGTGAGGTCGTTGATGGGGACGTTCGGCATGTTGTTCTTGAGCGACCACCACTTGGCGCCGCCATCGGTCGTCACGAACAGGCCGAACTCCGTGCCCAGGTAGAGCACGTTGGGATTCTTGAGGTCTTCACGGATGGCGTGCATCACCCGGAACGCCGGCAGGTCCCCGACGATCGACGTCCAGGTCTGGCCATAGTCGGTGGACTTGGCGAGGTAGTTGGTGTAGTCGTTGGCCTGGTGGCCGTCCCACGCGACGTAGACCGTGCCGTCGGCATACCGCGAGGGCTCGATCGCCTTGACCCAGGTGCCCTTCGGGACAAACGGCGCCTTGCCGGTCAGGTCCGTCCAGGTCTTCCCGCCGTCACGGGACACCTTGAGGTTGCCGTCGTCGGTGCCGCCGTACAGCAGCCCCTTCACGCGCGGCGACTCGGCGAGGGCCGAGGTCGTCGGGTAGTAGGAGACGCCGTCGTCGAGCGAGGGCGTGTCCTCCTGGGGGGCCTGGCCCATGATCTTCAGGGTGCGACGGTCAACCCCGGTGGTGAGGTTGCCGAGCGATTCCCAGGTGTCGCCGCGGTCCGCGGACTTGAGCGCGATCGCCATCCCACCCATGACCGTGTTGGCGTCGTGCGGGGAGATCAGGAACGGGGAGTTCCACCCGGCCGGCGGGATCTTCCGGCCGACCTTCGGGTCCGGCGCGCCCCAGTTGCCGAGCTTTGGTCCTTCACCCTCCTTTGGGGTGGGACGCAGGTTCTTCGCCTCGAGCGTCTTCAGGTTCACCTTCGTGATGCCGAGGTACTGCGAGGAGACGTAGACCGTCTGGTTGTCGGTGGTGTCGACCACGTTGAAGAAGCCGTCGCCGCCGCCGACCCGGAACCAATCCTCGTTCTGGATCCCCTGGGTCGCGTAGGTCTCGTTCGGGCCACACCACGAGCCGTTGTCCTGCAGCCCGCCGCAGACCAGGTACGGAGTCCCGGTCGACACGCTGAGCCGGTAGAACTGCGAGACCGGGAGCGTGCTCACGTAGAGCCACTTCACCCCGCGGTCGTACGAGATCCCGATCCCGCCGTCATCCGCCTTGATGAGGTGGCGCGAGTCCTTCGGGTTCACCCAGATCATCCGGTCGTCCCCGTGCAGCGTCTGGCGCGGTTCACGCCAGGTCTTTCCGGAGTCGTCACTCACCGAGTACTGCACCTGGTAGAGGCGGCTCTGGTCACTGGGGTCCACGCGGATCTGCGACGAGTAGCCCGGGCGGGGGTTCCAGGTGCTCATGTGCCGCCAGGTTTCCCCGCGGTCCTCCGAGCGGAACACCCCCCCGCGTCGCTCCCCATAGGACACCGACGAGGTGTAGCGCTGGCCCTGCTCGAGCGAGATGTAGACGACCTTTGGGTCCTTCCGATAGATCGAGATCCCGATGCGCCCCCAGTTCCCGCTCGGCAGGCCGGTCACCAGGCGCTTCCAGCTCGAGCCGCCATCCTCGGACTTGTAGAGTCCGCTCCCGGGGCCGCCGCCGACAAAGCCGAACGGCTGGCGGCGGCGCTGGTACAACGCAGCGTACACGATGTTGGGATTGGTCGGGTCGATCGCCACGTCGGCGGCCCCGGTGTCCTCGTCACGCTGCAACACCGGCGCCCACGACTGGCCGCCGTCGATCGACTTGTAGAGCCCGCGCTCGCGACTCGGGCCCCACAGGGCCCCCATGACCGCCACGAAGATCGTGTTCGAGTTGGTGGGGTCCACCGCGATGCGCGCGATGTGCCGGCTCTCGCGCAGCCCCGCGTGCTTCCACGTCTTGCCGGCGTCTGTGGACTTGTAGATGCCGTCGCCCCACGAGGAGCTCTGCCGATTGGTCGCCTCGCCGGTGCCCACCCACACGATCTTCGGGTCCTTCTGGTCGACGGCGAGCGCACCGACGGAATGGGTGCCTTCGTTCTCGAAGACCGGGGCCCAGGTGATCCCGTTGTCCGTCGTCTTCCACACCCCACCGGTCGCGCTCGCAGCGTAGAACTCGTACGGGTTCGCCTCGTTCACCGCCACATCCGTGAAGCGGCCGCTCATGTTGGCTGGCCCGATGTTGCGGAGCCGCAAATGACGGAAGGGGGACAGCGCCCCCGCGGGTTGTGCCGGGCCCTGGACCGCCGCCTGGGCAGGGGTCTGGCTGTGGGCCGTCACTCCGCCGAGGAAGGTGAGGACGGGAACGAGCACGGTGACGCAGCGCCGCATGTGCATGGAGCTTGGGGAGATGGGGGATTCGGGCGAACGGTACCCCGTGGTTCAGGGGCTCGGAAGGCGGCCCGCGGTGTCGGCGTATTGGGGGGGGCTGGACAGAAGGCAGGTTGGGTAATATTTATCTCAGCACCAAGATATTCACTTCCGTACTATCCTCAGTGATCCCATGCGAAGAATCCTCGTCCTCGCCGCCGCGCTCGCCGCGCAGGCACCCGCCACCCTCAGCGCCCAGGCCAGCACCTGGACCATCGACGCGGCCCATTCGGAGCTCACGTTCCGCATCCGGCACTATGTGACCAAGGTCCGCGGGACCTTCGGCAAGTGGTCCGGGAGCATCGCGGCGGACCCGAAGAATCTCGCGGCCGGCGCTGTCAGTGTCTCGATCGACGCCAAGTCGATCGACACCAACAACGAGAATCGCGACAACCACCTCCGGTCCAACGATTTCTTCGCGACCGATTCCTTTCCGACCCTCGACTTCAAGAGCAGCTCGGTCGCGGTGCGCGGCGAGGAGATCACGATCCAGGGCACCCTGACCATCCGCGGGAAGTCGAAGCCGGTGACTCTCAGCGGTTCCTTTGGCGGGATCACCAAGGACGCGCAGGGGAAGGACCGCATCGGGTTCGAGGCGTCGACGAAGATCAACCGGATGGACTACGGCGTCTCCTGGAACCGCGCGGTTGAGGGCGGCGGCATCATGCTGGGCGATGACGTCGAGATCAACATCACGATCGAGGCCGTGAAGTCCTGACCGCGCTGATGTACGGCATGTGAAAAACCAACGTCGCTTCGGATCTCACGTTAGGTGTGATGTCCGAAGCGGCTGTCTTTCTGCAGGTTAGGTCGAGGGCGCCAAGCTCAGGAAGCGACGATCACACGCTCGTCGGAGTCCCAGCGGCCCTCATACTCCATGTAGCGAGCCGCTTCGCGCGCGAGGTCATCCCCGTGCAGGCGCCGGATGACGTGCAGCGACATGTCGATCCCTGCGCTGACACCGGCGGAGCAGACGATCCGGCCGTTGTCCACATAGCGTGCGCCCTCGTGGATGGTCGCCAGCGGGGACACGGCGCGCAGCTCATCGAAGGCCAGGTAATGCGTCGTCGCGTGCAGGCCGTCGAGGAGACCGGCGGAGCCCAGGACCAGCGACCCCGTGCAGACGGAGAGGACGGCTTCCGCCCGCTGGGCCACGCTTCGCACCCACTCCAGGACGACCGCGTTCTTCATCTCGCGGCGCGTGCCAAAGCCGCCGGGGACCAGGACCAGGTCGAGCGCCGGGCAGTTCGCAAAGGAGTGCGTCGGCATGACGAGGAGACCGTTGCGCGCGGCAATTGGCTGGCCGCGCTCGCTCACCGTCACCACCCGAAACAGGTCGAGCTGGTTTCGCCGCCCGCAGATCGAGAAGACCTCGAATGGCCCGGCGAAGTCGAGCACCTCGACTTCGTCGAAGATCAGGATGCCGACGGTTCTGGTCATCCCGCGGGGGCGGCGAGGGCCGCCTTGAGCGCCTCGGTGAACGTGCTGTCGCTTTGCCGGATGATCCCGAGGCGGCGCCACCGGATCACCCCGGTGCGGTCGATGAGATAGGAAGACGGGACGCCCAGTGCCTGGAACAGGGTCTGGATCCGCTCATCCGGGTCCCGCCAGACGGGATAGGTCATCCGGAAGTCGTTCATGAAGCCCCGGATGGTCTCGTCCTCACCCTGGGTGTCCACCGAGACACCCACCAGTTCCAGTCCGCTGGCGGCGTGCTGCTCGTGCAGGGACTGCAGGAAGGGAATCTCCTCGCGACAGGGGGCACACCAGGTCGCCCACACGTTGAGCAGGACGACCTTCCCTTTGAGCGCGGTGGTCGAGACCGAGTCCCCCGCGAGCGTGGTCGCGGAATACGGTGGGGCCACATCGCCGACGAGGGTGCCATGCTCAGGACGGCACGCGCCGACGGCCAGCACAAGGGCAGGGAGCAGACCCCTCATGGCAACCCCTTCGCCGGCATCCGGCCGAGCAGGATCCGCGCGGTATCGCCGGGCACGGTCCACGCCGCCACGAAATCGTCGCCGCGCTGCACGAGCTTGGGGAATCCGCTGGCGCGTGCCCCGCTGGTCGTGGCGACGGTCATCGGTGCGCCGAGGGTGCCATCCCGGCGCGCGCGGCGCACCCGCACTTCAGCGGCTTCGGGCGGGACGCGCTCGAGCCACGAGACGGCGGCGCTCCCGTCGGGCAGCAGCTCCACATCCACGCGCCCGGCGGGGTTCCCCCCGTCTACGACCGCGGGAGCGCCAAAGGTCGCCCCGGCGTCCACCGACCAGGCCACCTTCACCCGGGCGGTGTCGCGCGCACCGGTGAACCAGGCCACCACGACCGTATCCCCGCGGGCGGTGATCGCCGGGCCGTTGACCGGGCAGGCCGCGATCTGCCACCCGTCGTCATGCACCTTCGCCGGCGGGGTCCAGGTGCCGTTCACCTGGCGCACGATGGCGATGTCCCGCACTTCATCCTCGGAGCGGTCGCGGTAGACGACCACGGGGCCACGCGCGGTGAGCGCGCTGTTCACCTGGCAGCACTCGCAATTGCGCATGTCCAGCGCAAGCTCGGCGCCTAACGATCCGTCCCCCGCAATGCTCGTCGACTGGACGGTCATGGCCCCGCGGCCGTGCCCATCGCCAGCCTCCATGTGCCGGCCGTCGAGCCATGCCGCATGCACCGTGTCACCGCCACCCGGCCAGAAGGTCAGGAATCCGTGTTCGGCCTGGCGACCGTCGCGATGGAGGACCTGCGGCGCGGTCCAGCTCTGCCCCGCGTCGGCCGATCGCGCGACGCGAATGTCGTACGCATAGGTCCCGGCACCGCTGCGCTGCAACCAGTGGACGACGAGTCCCCCGGATGGCGCGATCGCCACCGCCGGAAAGTCCGCCCAGTTCACGAACAGGTCCTTCCGTTCCACGATCGTCGTGGGCGGTGACCAGGTGGAGTCGCGCAGGCGCGCATACTTCACCGCCGCCGTGCTATCGCCCGTGCGCTCGATCCAGGTCATGTGGAGCACCCCCTGGGGATCGACCGCGAGATACGGCTCGGCCGCGCGCGCGCCGCTCGGTGAGGCCATCGCGGTGAATCCCGCGGGAGGGGCGGGCTCGCCACGGCCTGCGCAGCCGGCGGCGAGGACCCAGGCGAAGCGGCGGAGCGAGCGGGGCATGGCGCGTGGTGTCGGGGAAGGGAATCTAGCGCGCGGCGTCGTGCCGAAAGACCTCACCACCCTTCATCACGAACCTCACGCGGCGCGTGGCGCCAATCTCCCGCGTGGGATCGCCCTCGGTTGCAACGAGGTCCGCGAACAGGCCGGGTTGCACGGCCCCGATGCGATCCGCCATCTGGAGGACCTTCGCCGTGGTGCTCGTGGCGGTCTTCATCGCCAGCAACGGGGACATGCCGTAGTCCACGAGCAACTCCAGCTCGCGCGCGTTGTCGCCGTGGGTGAACACCCCGACGTCACTGCCGTTGCAGATCGTCACCCCGGCGGCCCGTGCGGCGGCGAAGCTCGCGCGCTTTGCCTTGATGCGCGCAGGCTCGGGATCCACGCCCTTCTTCCACCCGGCGTACTGGGACGTCGCATCACCCGCCGCGAGCGTGGGGCAGAGGGCCACCCCACGACTGGCCATGAGCGCAAAGACCTCGGGGGTCCCGCCGTCTCCATGTTCGATGTTCGTCACCCCGGCCAGGGTGGCGCGTCGCATGCCCTCGGCGGACGCACTGTGCGCCACGACCTGCCGGCCGCTGGACGCGGCAATCTCGACGGCGGCGCGCAGCTCAGCCTCGGTGAACGCCGGGCGGGCTTCGTTGTTCGGTCCCCAGCGATAATCCGCGTAGATCTTGATCCAGTCAGCGCCGTGTCCGATCTGGTTGCGTACTTCGGCGACGAGTTCCTCGGCGTTGCCCACTTCCACCGCCCCTTGCAGGACGTCGACCTCGGTCGAGAACCCCTTCGGGCCATAGCTGCCACGTCCCACGATCGCCTTCGTGGTGACCAGCATGCGCGGGCCGGGGATCACCTTGCGCTCAATGGCCTGCTTGACCCCCACGTCGGCCCATCCGGCTCCCTCGGTGCCGAGGTCGCGGATCGTGGTGAAGCCGGCCATCAGGGTGTTCCGGACGTGCACCGTGGCCCGGGCCACCCGCAGCGCGGTGGATTCCTTCAGGACCTGTTCATCCCATGTTGCCTCGTTGTAGGGATGCAGCAGCACATGGGCATGCGCCTCGATCATCCCCGGGATGAGGGTCAGGCCGGGGAGGTCAATCGTGCGGGTGCCTGGTGCGGGGCGCACCTCGGCCGGCGTGCCAACCGCGGCAATCCGGTCGCCGCGCACCAGCACGACGAGGCCATCGACGGGCGCATCGCGAACTCCGTCCCACACGCGGGCCGGGCGAAGCAGGATGTCCGCGGTGGGCGCCTGGGCGGCCGCCGTCACTCCGGACAGGGACAGGGTCAGGCACGAGGCCAGCAGGATTCGACGCATCCCGCAACGTGCGCG
Organism: Gemmatimonadota bacterium; assembly: GCA_016794835.1. Lineage (GTDB taxonomy): Bacteria > Gemmatimonadota > Gemmatimonadetes > Gemmatimonadales > Gemmatimonadaceae > RBC101. Next base: position 16,486 of record JAEUJL010000206.1, read on the forward strand.
CGACGCGGGGCGCGCGCAACCGTCAGGGAATGCCGACGTCGAAGGTCCCCACCAGGCGCAGGGTGCCGGCCCCGGGATTCAGCGTGCTCGGCGGCAGGGACACGTCGAAGGTCCCGGCCACGCGGGACGCCGTCACGCTGGTGATGACAAACGAGCCCGTGCTGGCCGAGCCCGGCCCACCCCAGTTGGTGCTCGGCCCCAGCTGGGTCGCCAGCAGGGTGCGCTGCGGGGCACTCCCCAGCGGATAGGTCCCGGGACCGGCGATCCCGCTCAACAGCAGGACCAGCTGGTAACTGGTGTTGGACAGGCTGAGCCCCAGGGTGCCCGAGGCGGGGCGCGACCCCATCACGATCGTCGCGGCGTTCCAGGCGGTGCCGTTGATCGTCCCGTTGAACTTGCTCCCCGCATTCGGGGCCAGTGCGATGTTGCCGGCCGACGTGACCGGCAGGTCAAAGGCGCCATTGGTGACCGTGCGTGTCCCCGTGGCATTGGTCACGGATGCGGCGACAAACGAGAAGGTGCCGACGATCCGCGTGGGCGAGACGGTCGTGAACGTGATGGTGCCGGCGTTCCCCGAGAGCGCGGTGCTCCACGCCCCTCCCGACGCGGTGACCGACGCCACGGCCCCCGGCACCGTCGGGCCAACGCCGATCGGGTAGGTGCCTGGTCCACCGATATTGAAGGCGTTGATGGCGAGCCCTGTCCCCGCAGCGGTGCCGCCGGCCATGCTGAAGGTTCCATTGGGCGCCCCGATCGCCGACGCCGTGCCCGCCGGCGCGGCGAACGATGCCCCATCGATGGTGGCGGTCAGGCCGGAGTTCCCGGCGGGGGGCGTCGGATTGGTGGGCGACTTGCCGCCGCACGCGATGGCGGCAAGCGAGAGGGCACAGCGGACCAGCAGTGTCCGACGTCGGTTCCGGGGCATGGATCCTCCTGGGGTGCTCCCTGTATTGCGCAGGACCCGCCCCAATCCCCTCAGGAACGTGGCGGCGGGTCGACCTGCGGCACCTCGGTCACACCCCCCGACACCACGAAGGCCATGACGTCGGAGCTCGACGCGTCCAGGCGCCGCACGGAGTCCCGCGGGAAGACGTACATCTGGCCGGAGAAGTTGTACGAGTGCGGCATGTACACGCTGATCCACTCCGCCAGCCCGAGTTGCTCCAGCGATTCCTGCGTGACGAAGCCGAGGGCGTGGGCCGAGCTGTTGTCGAACAGCTTGACCACCACCGGCTTGTCGAAGCGCCGCTTCTCGCCGACGAAGGCGTTCACGAAGTCGCGGATCGACGAGTAGATCAACCGGACGAACGGGAGGCGCTCCATCACGTCGTCGAGCGCCGCGACGAGGCTCCGGGTGATGAACCCTGACGCGAGGAAGCCGAAGAGGGTGACGAGCGCGACGGTGATGACGAAGCCCGCGCCCGGAACCGGGAGGCCCAGCCATCCATCGACGGTGCGGAGCACCAGCACGACCACGTACAACGTGATGGCGACCGGGGTGAGGAACACCAACCCGCGGAAGAAGTAGCCGACGAGGCGTCGCCCCGCACTCCGCGTGCGGGAGACCGGGCGCCCCGTGGGACGCGGGCTCAGGTCAGCCATGGGTGCCCGACGGGCCTTCCACCGGGAGTCCGGCCGCGACCCAGGCGGCGTACCCACCCGCGAGGTTCGTCACGGACGCAAAGCCGCGAGCCTCGAGCAGGCTGGCGGCAATCGCGGAGCGTGCGCCGCCCTGGCACTGGAGGACGATCGGGCGTGTCGCATCGAGCTCGCCGATCCGTTCCTCCAGTCGACCCAGCGGAATGTGCGTGGCCCCGGCGAGGTGTCCGGCCTGGTACTCATCGATGGCGCGAACGTCGATGATCCGCGCGCCGGTGTCGGCGTGGAGCGCGCGCGCCTCCACTTGCGGGATGGACGCGGTCGCACGGGCGAGCGCGTCCGGCCCAAACCACCCGGAGCAGTCGTCCAGCCCGATCATCGCCAGTTCGGCAAGGGCCGCCTGGACCTGGGGGGCCCCGCCGTCGGTGAGCAGGTGGAACGGCCGGTCGTACGGCACGAGCCATCCCGCCCAGGTCACGAACGACTTGTTGAACGGGATGTTGATCGTGCCGCGGACGTGCCGCTCGGCGTAAGCGGCCGCGGGGCGGATGTCGATCACCCGGGTGCCACCGGCGATGGTCGTGTCGAGCGCCGTGGCGGCGTGCGCCGCCGGCAGCGACCGCGCGCCGAGGATGCGCGGCCCTTCCTTGTTGAGCCGCTTCATCATGGCGAAGTAGCGTGGCGGGTCCGGTTGCCCTTCCAGCACCGCCTCGATGAAGGCCTCCCGGTCCGGGATGCGCAGCGCCCAGTTGGCGACCTTCTCGTAGCCGAGCGTGGTGGACGGGACCGCGCCTAACGCCTTGCCGCAGGCCGATCCCGACCCGTGTCCGGGCCAGACCTGCAGGAAGTCCGGATAGGTCGTGCTGAACGACTGGATGGAGTCGAAGAGCTGCGCCGCGCCCGCGCGCATGGTCCCGCTGACGTTCGCCGCGCGTTCCAGCAGGTCGGGGCGGCCGACATCGCCGACGAAGAGGAAGTCCCCGGAGAAGACACCGACCGGATGCGCGCTCGCCGGCGTATCCGTGCAGACGAAGACAATGTGCTCCGGGGTGTGCCCGGGGGTGTGCACCACCTCCAACCGCAGGTTGCCCACGCGCACCTCATCCCCGTGGTGGAGCAGCCGCGCACCGTCGGCCGCCGCAAAGGCGTACTGCCAGTCGGGGGTCCCCATGGCACTCAGGAGCAGGCGCGCCCCGGTCGCATGCGCCAGCTCGCGACTCCCCGAGAGGTAGTCGGCGTGGATGTGCGTCTCGGTGACCTGCGTGATGCGCATCCCCTCGGCGGCGGCCGCGGCCAGGTACGGGCCAGGATCGCGGTTGGGGTCAATGACGATCGCCTCGCCCGTCTTCTGGCATCCCAGCAGGTAGCTCGCTTGCGCGAGTCCGTCGTGGTAGAATCGCTTGAGTAGCACTCCGGCTCCCCCCGCAACGCGGGCGTGGTGTGATGCGTTCCGTTCGCGTGCGGCCGAAAGTTGGTCGATCCGCCCCGGCGCGACCAGCGGTATGTCCGTTCCCTTCCTGTGAGGAGAAAGCTGCTCATGCGTTCGACGATCGCCCGATGGACTCTCTGCCTGCTCACCCCACTCAGTGTGGCGGCGCAGGGGAAGCGGGTCCTCACCCAGGACACGTATGACACCTGGAAGCAGATCCAGGGCGCGGCGCTGTCCGCGGACGGCAAGTGGGCGGTGTACACGCTCACCCCGGTGGTCGGCGATGGTGAAGTGGTGGTCCGCGCCACGCAGGGAACGACCGAATACCGCGCCCCGCGCGGCTGGACCGGTCGACCGGTCAACTCCGTGACGGTGGACTCCCCGTTCGTCGCGGTGCCGGCGCAGGTCACGGTGGATTCCCGCTTTGCGGTCTTCCTCGCGTACGCCCCGATGGCCGAGTTCGAGGCGGCGCGGCGCGCCCGACGCCCGGCCGCGCAACAGCCGCGCGCGTCGCTCTCGGTGATGGACCTCGCCAACGGGCAGGTCACCCAGGTGCCGCGTGTGCGTTCGTTCCGCCTGGCGCGTGAGTCGGGGCAGTACCTGGTCTACCTGCTCGAGGCCGAGGCCCCGCGGGACTCGTCGGCCGTGCGCGCGGTGGCGGACTCGATCAGTCGGCGTCGACGCGAGTACGGATCCACCCTGGTGATTCGCAACCTGCGTGACGGCACCGAGGACCGGATTGCCGACGTCACGACCTACACGATGGACGACAGCGCGCGCTACGTGGCCTACACCGTCGCGTCCCGCACGCCGCAATCTGATGGCGCCTACCTTCGCACACTCGCGACGAAGCAGACGGCCACCCTGATGGCTGGCGAAGGGGACTACAAGTCGCTCGTGATGGATCGCGCCGCGACGCAGGTGGCGTTCGTCTCGAATCGCGAGGAGTTCAAGGCCGCCAAGCCGCGCTACGCGTTGTATCACGCCACGGTGCGCACCCCGACGGCCACCCTCGTGGCGGCGCCGGGGTCGGTGGATGGCCTCAGCCCGATCGATCGCGGACGGACGGACTTCACGCGGGATGGGTCGGCGATCGTTTTCGCGATCGGGAACCCGCCGGCGGACACCATCCCGGCCGACTCCCTCGCGGACAAGGCCATCTTCGACCTGTGGCACTGGGAAGACGACCGCCTGCAGCCGGCACAGAAGCTGACGGTGGCCCGGGATCGCGACCGGACCTGGGTGGCCGTGCACGCCCTGCGGACGCGCAAGACGACGCGGGTCACCACCGACGACATGCCGCAAGCCACGGTGAGCGACGATGCCCGCGTGGCCCTCGTCTCCACCAGCGAGCCGTACGCGGTGGAGGCGATGTGGGGGGAAGGGGGCAATGACGTCTACCTCACCGACCTCGTGACGGGGAAGCAGTCGCCGGTCGCCAAGCGCCTGGAGTTCAATGCGCAGCTGTCACCGGGCGCGAAGTACGTGACCTGGTTTGCGGAGGGACAGTGGCACGCCTACAACGTGGCAACCGGCCAGGTGAAGTCGCTCACCGGGGCGCTCAAGGGCGTGCGGTTCGACCAGGAAACCCACGATTCGCCGAGCACGGCGCCGGCCTGGGGGCTCGGCGGGTGGACCCGCGACGATCGGTCCGTCCTGGTCTACGACCGCTGGGATATCTGGGAGCTCGATCCGGCGGGTGTCCGGGCGCCGCGCATGGTGACCGACTCGGCAGGTGTCCGCGCCACCACCACCTTCCGCGTCGTCGACACCGATCCCGATGACCGATTCATCGATCCCACGCAGCCCCTGCTGCTGCGGGCGTTCAACGACGAGACGAAGGGGTCGGGGTTCTACCGCGAATCCCTTGCGGCCAACACGGCGCCGGAGCGGCTGGTCTTCGGCGACCGCAACTACGGGAATCCGACGCGCGCGCGGAAGGCGGAGCAGTACCTGCTGACGCAGCAGACGGTCGCTGAGTTCCCCAACCTGTGGACCGGGAGCACCCTCGCCGGCACCACGCGCATCACGGACGCGAACCCGCAGCAGAAGGATTACGCCTGGCCCACCGTTGAGCTGGTGCGCTGGACGAGCGGGGATGGGGAGACCCTCAAGGGGTTGCTCTACAAGCCGGAGGACTTCGACGCCAATCGGAAGTACCCGATGGTGGTGTACTACTACGAGATGCTGTCCGACGGCCTCCACAACTACAACGCGCCCACCGGGCGCAATGTGGTCAACCCGTCGGTGTACACGTCCCTCGGGTACCTCGTCTTCTTCCCGGACATCACCTACGAGATCGGGTGGCCCGGTCCCAGCGCGGTGAAGTCGATTGTCCCGGGGGTGCAATCACTGATCGCCCGGGGGTTCGTGAACCCGAAGGCGATCGGCATCGCCGGCCAGAGTTGGGGGGGCTACCAGAGCGCCTACCTCATCACGCAGACGAACATGTTCGCCGCCGCCGTGCCCAACGCGCCGGTGGCGAACATGACCAGTGCCTACGGCGGCATTCGCTGGGAATCGGGGATGGCACGCGCGTTCCAGTATGAGAAGACCCAGAGCCGCATCGGCGGGTCGTTGTGGGAGGCGCCGGTGCGTTACATCGAGAACTCGCCGCTCTTCCACCTGGACCGCGTGACCACCCCGGTGCTGTTCATGCATAACGACGCCGACGGTGCGGTGCCGTGGTACCAGGGCATCGAGTTGTTCGTGGGCCTGCGTCGCCTCAAGAAGGAGGTGTACATGCTCAACTACAACGGCGACGGCCACAATCCGCGCAAGCGCGCCAACCAGAAGGACATCGACATGCGCATGCAGCAGTTCTTCGCCAACAAGCTCAAGGGCGAGCCCGCGCCGGAGTGGATGGTGCGCGGGATTCCCGCGGTGGAGAAGGGGCGGGACCAGCTCAACCGGAAGGTCATCCCGTAGCACACCGTGCACGATCGGCGATGCGGGCCCGGGCGGTTGTCCGGGCCCGTATCACATGGTGGGTGCCATCCGGTCTGGTCGCCCGAGCCCGCGCACCGCATGGCCACGCGCCACCAGGGCCGCACCCAGTGCGCGCCCCAGGTCGCCCGTGGCCCCGGTGATGAACACCCGCATCGGCCTAACGATTCCCGAAGGGCTTGCGGGGCACCGAGATGAGGTACTTCCAGATCGCCCGCGTGTCGTCGTCGGTCATGAGCTTGGTGAGCGCCCACGGCATGAAGGGATCGATGGCGCTGCCGTCCGGCTTGCGCCCTTCGCGCAACGCGGTGAAGAAGTCAGCCTCGGTATAGTGCCCGATCCCCTCGGGGGTGAGGTTCGCGGCGGGCTTGAACTCCGGTGGCGTTCCCGGCACCTGGCCGCCGCTGAGGCCGGGGCCATGACAGCCGGTGCATCCGCCGATGCGTGCGAGGTAGGCGCCGTACTCCGCCGTCGCGCCCGAGGCGGGACGCGGGGCGCGGGGGGCCGTGTGGTCGATCAGCTCGGCCTCGTGCAGCGGGAGCTGCCCGATGACGTAGAGGGCACGCCCCAGCGGCTTGACCACGGATGCCGGCATCGTGCGGTCGACCGGAGGCACGGAGCGGACGTAGGCCACGATGGCCCCGACGTCCTCGTCGGCCATCCCGGACCAGTCGAGGGATGGCATGAAGCGGAGCTTGCGCCCCCCGGGCCCCAGGCCGTGGCGGACGGCGTGGACGAGGTCGGCGTCCGTGCGGCTCGGCCCCAGGCCGCCCACACCACTCGTTAGGTTCGGGCCGTACATGGTGCCCACCGGGCCGGCGTCCACGGCGAGCTTGCCGCCGAGGTCGGCACCGTGACACTCCGTGCACTTGGCGATCGCCGTGGCGAGGTAGCGCCCGCGGGCGAGGGTGGCCGTGTCCGTGGGGATGGGAGGCGCGCCGTCGGTGAACGCGATCGTCCGGGACATCCGATAGGACGACATGCCGAAGACCGCCACGGCCAGGAGGCCGACGACAGCGACCAGGCCGGCCAGCAGCTTGCGAAGGATCGACATTGGCAGGGGAAGGAAGGGGGAAGACCAGCAGGTACGCCAATCATGGACGCCCGGATTGGCCGACACATGGGTCAGCTGACCTGTGACCGAATTGCCGGTACCATCAGGCCCCCCCGCGCCCTACCTTATTGCGCGCCATGACAAGCACTCGACCCACGGCAACGCCACCGGCGGCCGCCCCGGAGACT
>JAEUJL010000210.1 GCA_016794835.1 Gemmatimonadota bacterium
CGCGCCGCGCTGGGCGGTTGGCCCGGCGTCAGACAGCAGCACCATGATGACGGCGTTCGCAAACGTCCCGGTGACGACCCCCGCCATGAGGAGCCGCTCGGTTCCCCCGCCACGCCCCAGCACCAGCACCAGCCCGACCGCCAGCATGGCGCCGAGAAAGGCAAACCCCGCAATGCCGCCCAGCCCGGCGATCCCCACCGTCACCGCCGTCACGGCCCCGACGGCCGCCCCACCGGAGACCCCGAGGAGGTACGGTTCCGCGAGCGGGTTGCGCAGCGACACCTGCAGCGCCGCCCCCGAGGCGCCTAACGCTGCCCCCACGGCCGCGGCCAGCAACGCGCGTGGCAGTCGAAGCTCCCGCACGATCACGGCGGTGGAGGGATCCGCGCCACCGACGAGCGCCCGCCACACCTCACCCGGCTCGATGCGCACCGTGCCGAGGGCGATCGACAAGATGACCGCGACGCACAGCACGACCACCATCGCAAGCCAACGACCGGGCGACGACGCGCGTGCGCTCATGGGACCAGCCGCCGCACCTCGGCGGCCAGGGCGGCCGCGGCCTCCCCCATGCGCCGGGACGGCTGCGACATGGTCAGCGTGTCGAGCGTCAACCACCTGCCCTCACGCACGGCGCGCAGGGTCCCCCACGGCGGGGACTCGCGCAGGCGCGTTTGCGCGGCCGGCGAGGCGAGCACCAGGTCCGCGTCGCGGCGCAGGACATCCTCAAACGCCACGGTGAATGAGGGCTCCGCACGATCGCGGTAGGCGTTGGCGGCCCCGGCCAGGTCGAGCAACTCCGAGACGAAGCTCCCGGCCCCTACGGTCATTGGTGGCTCCATCCAGACGGGCACAAAGACCGTCGGCCGGCGAACCGGTGGTGGCAGGCGGCGCACCGCGTCCAGCGAGCCCTCGAGCTCCTTCCGGATGGAGTCGGCCCGGGGACGGGCCCCAAGCAGCGTGCCTAACGTGTCCAAGGCCTGCAGGTAATCGGCGATCCGGTCGACCCGCAACGAGAGGACGGAGATCCCGGCCCGTGACAGCGCATCGACGGCCGGCGCGTTGTCGGCCGCGGCGTAGAGGACCACGAGGTCAGGCCGCGCACCAACGATCCGCTCGAGGCTGGGGCGGATGGCATCTCCCACCTCCGCGACCGCGACGACCCCCTCCGGGGTACGATCCCAGCGCGACCGGCCCACCAGGCGGTCTCCCGCGCCCAGGAGCCAGGCAATCTCCGTGAACGAGGGACCAAGCGTCACCACCCGACGGAGGTCCGGCCCCGGGGCGCGCGCGTTGTCCCCGGGGACGCAGGCGGCGCCCAGGACAAGGGTCGTGAGGAGGGCTGCTGCGCGTCGCCACATGGGGACGCCCAAGCTAGCCGGGTGGAGTTCCCCCGGCTATCGCGGCGAGCGCCTCACGCACGGACGCCCGGTGTTCCTCCAGACGGCGACGATCCGCCGGGTCCAGGGCTGGCCCGTCCAGCTGCATCGTGAGGGCCGCCTCCATCGCCTCGAGGGCGCCGCGTTCTCCCTGGATGGCGGGGCGCTGCACGACCCGTGCCGTTCGACGCGCAGGTCGCAGGGCCCAGGTCACTGCGAAAACCGAGAGGGCGCCGAGCCCGAGCATCCAGGGCCACGACGCGGAATTCCCGCCAGGGGCGGCGACCTGGATGGTCAACGGACCTGGCGGCGCGTCATTCCCGAGGAACCGCACGAAGTTGCGACCATCACTCGGCACAGCGCCGAGTGCCTTGAGTCGCGGATCGTCCACGGTGGCGCCCGGTTCCTCCAGGAGCACCTCGACCACGGACACGGAGTCCGGGAGCGCCACCGTCAACGGGAAGGCGTCAGGGGCGAGGTTGTAGGTCACGACGAGCTGCCGGACCCCGGGCGCCACCGGCGCCACGACGCGGACCTCGCTTCCGACGACCTCGGATCCGCTGCCGGCAAAGTCCCCCTGGGTGGACCGGACATTCGCGGCGGCGGCCGGCACCTGCGTGACAAACGCCGGCCTGCCGGGCGCCGAGGTGCGCGTGCGGCGATCCTCGTTCCCCAGTTCCCAGACGTCCACGACCTCCCGCATCCCCTGCGCGTCGGGCGCGGACACCACGACATGGCGCCCCACCGTGCGCAGCGGCGCCCCGGCGGACGTGGTGTCGAACACGTGGATCTCGCCTGGCGCCTCCAGCGAGTCACTCACGCGCACCGGCGGTGCAAAGTAGGCAATCCCGCTGTAGCGTGAGGTGGCGAGGTACATCGCCGCGGTATCCGGCCGGCCCACGCGGAAGGCATATCGTCCCGCGGCGTCGGTGCGCGCGGAATCCACCGGTCCCGACGTTACCCCGATGCGGTGCAAGGTGACCATCGCCCCGGCCACGGCGCGCTCACCACTCGTGGACGCCAGCATCACGCGACCGCGCGCCCGCAACTCCTGCCCGTGCGCGCTGGCGGCAGCGAGCAGCAAGAGCACCACCCCGCGACGCATCACGGGCGGAACTTGCCGAAATCCTCGGGGCGAAGCCCTTCGAGGTACCGCTTGAGCTGCTCGGGGGTCAACTCATCCCCCGTGTCGCGCGGCCCGGGCTCCACATGCAACTCCATCTCGTCCCCCTGCCCTTCCGGCTCGGCATCGGAGAGGAGGGAGGCGGAGGCAAAGACGGGGCTGCCGGTTCGCAGCGCGATCGCAATGCTGTCGGATGGGCGTGCATCGACGCGGTACGACTCGCCGGCACGCGACAGGTGGAGCTCCGCGTAGTAGGTCCGCGACTCCACCCGGGTGATCTCCACGCGGTCGAGCCGCGCGCCGAGCCCCACGATGAGCCCCTTGCACAGGTCGTGTGTGAGGGGCCGTTCCTTGCGGACGCCGTTCATCTCCAGCAGGATCGACTCCGCCTCGGCCTGGCCGATCCAGATGGGGAGGAGGCGTTCTCCTCCCCGTTCCTGCAGGATGACGACGTAGGTGTTCGAGGAGCCGTCGAGCCCGAGGCGACCAACCACAACTTCAACGAGCGGCTCCATGGGGTCCTGCGCGTGGGTGTTGCCGAACTATCGCACCGCGCGCTTCAGCTGGGCAACCTTGTCGAGCCGCTCCCACGAGAACGACGTCGCCGTCACGGACCGCGACTTCTTGCCATTCTCCGCGCGGGTCACGTAGGTCAGCTTCTCCGACGGCCGTCCGAAGTGGCCATAGGCCGAGGTCGGCGTGTAGATCGGCTTGCGCAGATCGAGCGAGGCACCGATCCCGCGCGGCGTGAGGTCGAACGTCTCGTTGATGGCCGCGATGATCGCGTCGTCGCTCACGCTGCCCGTGCCGAACGTGTTGACGTTCACGCTGACGGGCTCGGCCACACCGATGGCGTACGCCAGCTGCACTTCGCAGCGCCGCGCGAGCCCGGCCGCCACGACGTTCTTGGCCACCCAGCGGGCCGCGTAGCACGCGGAGCGGTCCACCTTGGACGGGTCCTTGCCGGAGAAGGCGCCGCCGCCGTGCCGACCCATGCCGCCGTAGGTGTCCACGATGATCTTGCGCCCGGTGAGCCCGGCGTCGCCCTGCGGACCACCCACCACGAACCGGCCGGTGGGATTGATGTGGTACGTCGGCTTCTGCTTGCGCCACTCCTTCGGGATGCACGGCTCGACGATTTCCCCGATGATCGCCTTGCGGATCTTCTCGATCGTGACCTTGTCGTCGTGCTGCGTGGAGACCACGACGGTGTCGACCGCCACCGGCTGGTCACCCTCGTACGCGACGGTCACCTGTGCCTTGCCGTCCGGGCGCAGCCACTTGAGGTTGCCCGACTTGCGGTGGTCGGCGAGGGCCTTGGTGAGGTGATGCGACAACATGATCGCCGCCGGCATCATCTCGGGCGTCTCGTCGGTCGCGTACCCGAACATCATCCCCTGGTCGCCGGCGCCCCCGGTATCGACGCCCATCGCGATGTCCGGCGACTGCTTGTCGATGGTGCTCATGACGGCGCACGTGTGCGCGTCAAAGCCATAGTTGGCGTCGGTGTACCCGATGCGCTGGATCGTGCCGCGGACAATGGCCGGGATGTCGACCCACGTGGTCGTGGTGATTTCGCCGGCGACGACCGCGAGGCCGGTGGTGACCAGGGTCTCACAGGCCACACGAGCCTGGGGATCATCAGCGAGGATCGCGTCGAGGACGGCGTCCGAGATGGCGTCTGCGACCTTGTCGGGATGCCCTTCCGTCACCGACTCCGAGGTAAACAGGGTGCGTGCAGTCACGAGATTTTGAGGTGGCTCTAGGGTGTCTGAGTCGACGCGCAGGTTGTGACGCGGGTAACCTAATCAGAGTTCGTGCCAACGCCCCGGCGTCGGCCCCAGACACCCTATCCAGCGCGGGCTATCCGGCCCTCGCGAGCACCTCCGCCCCACCCCCTACCCGGCGCCGGCGACTCATGATCCCCGCCGTGAGCAAGGTGAACAGCAGGCCAATAGGCAGCGGCTCCAGGAAGGTGATGGCCGCGTTGTACAGCGGCTTGTCGTACATCACCTGGAACTCCTCCATCTCCTTCCGCGTGGCGGCCAGTTCCGCCTCGGAGGCCCCAGACTTCCGGGCCTTCTCGATCGCCTGGGCCGCGTACGCTTCCCCGTAGTCCGGGGTCACCTTGAAGTACACAAACTCCCAGGTCACCACATAGCACGCGGTCGCGACGAGCGTGATCAACCCGCCCACCGCGAACGCCCTCCCGAACGACACCGTCCCACCGGCCACATTGTCCCGGTAGGACCGGACACCGAAGTAGATCATCAGGAAGGCCAGCACCATCGTGGTGTAGCCAACCACCACGGCGCGGTCGAGCCCGATCTGGTCGCGAAACGGGAGGGCGAGCAGCATCGAGGCGGCGAGGATGCCGCCGGCGATGAGGCCGAAGGTGAGGACGATACGTCGCATGGGTCACTCCAAAGGGTTGAGGAATGGCCGAGAGTAGGTGCCAAACGAGGGTTTTCGCGTCACCCGAACGGGTGATTCTTGCGGTGGGCGGCCAAAATCACCCGGAAGGAGGACCTCCCCACCCGACCGGGTGACCTCACGGGATCAGCCGCAGCTCTTTGCCACGCTGCACCGCCTGCGTCCGGCGTCGGACGGCCAGCTTGTCGAAGACCCGGCTCGAGTGGGTCTTGACGGTGTTCTCGCTCAGGTAGACCCGCTCGGCAATCTCCCGGTTGGACAGCCCCTGGGCGATCAGCTCGAGCACTTCGAGCTCCCGGGGGGTCAGCCCCAGCTCGGCGACGCGGGCGTCGTCTCGGGTGAACGCCGCCGGAGCCGGCACCAGGACCTCGCGGACCACCACGGTTTCCTTCACGGTCTCCTGTCGCCGGGTCAGGCGGAGGCCCAGCCAGATCCCGAGCACCGAGAAGAGCACCGCCACGAGGCCGCCATAGATCTCCACCGAGTACTCGATGATCAGCCATCGGTACTCGATGAGTCGCAGCCCGGCGATGAGGAGGCCACCCAGCAGGCCATACAGGAGGACCTGTCGTCGCATGCCCCAATTGTACGCCGTCGCGCCCCGCGCGCGCAGCTCCGGTTTCTGTGCTAAGGTTGGGCGGCCTCCCTCCCCCCTCCCGATGCCCCCGACGCGCCTCTCCCTCATTGCCTCGCTTTTCGTCCTCGCGGGACTCGCCTGTGGAGC
>JAEUJL010000215.1 GCA_016794835.1 Gemmatimonadota bacterium
GCAATGATCTCACGCACCGTGATCGCATCCGGGGAACGGGCGAGCGAATACCCGCCCTTGGCTCCCCGGGTGGAGACCAGCAACCCGGCCCGCCGGAGCCGGATGAGGATCTGCTCCACGTAGTCCGCGCTCAACGCCTCACGCGCCGCGAGGTCGCGGCCGGTCACCGGGCCGTCCTCGAGGCGCTTGGCCAGGTGGAGGGCGCAGATGACGCCGTATTCGGCCCACGTGGTGATGCGCATCGTTCCGCTACTGGCGAGGTGTCGGAATCTGGTACGTCGAGATGAACTGGATCGCCCCGCCGTTGATGTCGCGAAGGATGGTGCGCAGGCGCGTGGCGATGAATTCCCGCTTGAGGTTCGTGGAGTCGGTCCAGGCCGGGATCGCAGCGACGGGAATCGAATCGATCCCGTCGTCACGGAAGGCGCAGCGATACTCCCGCGAGATGTTGCCGCTGCCCCCGGCTGGCGCAAAGGTCAGCTGGAGGATGAGGGCGGACGCGGTATCGGCGGCGCGGTTCCATCGGAGCTGCATGTAACCGGTCCGGGGCGGGACGAGCGGCTGCAGGACGAAGGCCTCGGCCGTCTTGGCGCGCAACTCCACCTGGGGGTATCCGCCATTCGCGCCGGGAATGGCGATGATGGCCGAGTCCCCCGGCGTGTAGGCAACGGTGGTTCCCGAGGCCAGGTTGTACGACGTGACACCGCCGCTCGAGACGCGCGGGATGGTGTTCAGGGCGCCCCCCATGGAGACGGAGACCGCGGCCCCGGCATCCAGGTAAGTCACCCCGGTGAACGAGTTGGTCGGCGGCACGAAGTTCTGGACCGGAAAGCAGGAATCCGGTCGCAGCGCGGCGCTCGGCACGGTCGAGACCTCACCACGGAAGAAGACCGCGTTGGGCGCGGTGCGCACCTGGTTCGCGGTATTCGAGACTGCATTGATGTTCACGAAGCCCCAGAGCAACTCGTTGGGGCGGAAGGACAGGGTGGTATCACACGATGCCACGAGGGCAGTCGCGCCCACCACACCTAGCACGCCGAAGCGGCGGACACGCAGACCAGGGAGAGTCATCGACGGGTCGGGAGAAGGGTTGGACGTGGGGGGAACGGGAAACATGGCGGGTCGCCCCGCCGAGCGGCACCCGCCGGGACGGGCTACGCGCGACGGACCGGGCGCGCCAGCCCGGAGAGGAACGGGTTCGTCCGTTGCTCCTCGCCGATGGTCGTCGCGGGCCCATGCCCGGGGTAGACGACCGTGTCCGCGGGCAGGGTCGCGATGCGCGCCAGGGAGCGCTGCATGTCCTCGCCGTTGGAGAGCGGCAGGTCGGTGCGCCCGATCGATCCGGCAAAGAGGAGATCGCCGCCAAAGGCGACGCCGTGCCCCTGCAGCCAGACGTGCCCCGGGGAATGCCCGGGCACATGCCACACGGTGAACGTGAGCGTCCCGCAGCGCACTTCCCCGCCCTCGGCCAGCTCGTGATCCGGGGGAGGCGGCGGCTCGAACGGGATTCCGTACATCTTGGCCGCCGCAATCGCGCCCACCCCGTACAGTGGCAGGTCGAGCGGGTGCAGGTGGATCGGCAGGTGCGGCAACGCGCGACGGACCCCGGCAATCGCGCCGACGTGGTCGAGGTGGCCGTGCGTCACCCAAATCGCGCGCAGCGTCCCGCCGCCGCGCGCCGCCAGCTGGAGGATTTCCTCCGGGTCGTCACCGGGGTCAACGAGGACCGCGTCCCCGGACGCCTCATCGAGCAGGTGGTAGGCGTTCTCCTGGAACGGCCCCACCACGACGGACGAGACCTTCATGCGCCCGCCGCGCGATCCTTGCGCAGGGCCGTGAGGTACTTCTCCGCCGCGACCGCCGCCGTGGTCGCATCCCCGACCGCGGTGGTGACCTGTCGCGTCAGCTGGACGCGCACGTCACCGGCCGCGAAGAGCCCGGGGATGGAGGTCTGCATGTTCCAGTCGGTGATCAGGTACCCGGACGCATCATGGTCCACGTGGTCGGCGATGATCCCCGTGTTCGGCTTGAAGCCGATGAAGACGAAGATGCCGGTCGCGGCCAGCGTTGAGCTGTCACCCGTCTTCACATGGCGCAGGGTGAGGTGGTCCACGAGCCCCTTCGCGTCGGCGTGGATCTCCTCGACCACCGTGTCCCAGATGACCTCGATCTTCGGGTTCGCAAAGACGCGCTGCTGGACGATCTTCGAGGCGCGGAACTCCCCGCGGCGGTGGATGAGGTACACCTTGGTGGCAAACCGCGTGAGGTAGTCGGCTTCCTCGCACGCGGCATCGCCGCCGCCGACCACCGCGATCACGTGGCCCTTGAAGAAGGCGCCGTCGCAGACGGCGCAATACGACACCCCCTTCCCCGCGTACTCCGCTTCCCCAGGAATCCCGAGCTTGATGGGAGTGCCCCCGGCCGTGACGATCACCGTCGGGGAGTGCCAGGTGTCGCCGTTGTCCGCCGTCGTCTCGAAGGTGCCGTCAGCGAGCCGCTTCACGCGGTCGACGTTGGCCGTGTGGATCACGGCACCGAACTTCGCGGCATGGGCGGCGAACTTCTGCGCGAGGTCCCACCCCTCCACGTGCTCAAACCCGGGATAGTCCTCGATCATCTCCGTGTTGAGCAACTCGCCCCCTGGGGCCCCGCGCTCCAGGACGACGGTATTGAGCATCGACCGGCCGGCATAGAGTCCGGCCGTCATGCCGGCGGGTCCGGCGCCGACCACCACAATGTCCACTTCGTGCTGAGCCATGAGCGAGCGCTGCGAGTGCGTGATGCCGCGAGGGAAACGTCACGGCCCTGGTGCCGAACGTCCGTACGGGAATAGCCAACGACGCGGGGGGAAGTTCCGCATCACCGGCGGACGTGTCGCCCGCCGTCGATGAAAAGTACCTGCCCGGTGACGAAGGTGGCATCGAGGAAATACTCGACCGCCTGCACGACGTCGCCGGGGGTCCCGTGGCGCCCCAGCGGCGTGGAGGTCGCGAGGCGATCGACCTCGGCCGGATCCATGTCGTCGGGCGGCAGGACCACACCGGGCGCGATCGCGTTCACGCGCACGCGGGGGGCCAGCTGGCTCGCGAGCGCACGGGTCATCGCCGCCACCCCGGACTTCGCGAGCCCGTGCGGGATGTACGCCGGCCACGTCTCGAATCCCGCCAGGTCCGACAAGTTGATGATGCTGCCGCCCGTCGCCATCACCCGGGCCGCCGACAGGGCGAGGAAGAAGGGGGCGCGCAGGTTGACGGCGAAGATGCGGTCCCACTGCTCGACCGTGACCGTGTCGAGCGGCGTGCGCTCGAAGCTCGCGGCGTTGTTCACCAGGAGGTCGAGGCGGCCATAGGTCGCCATCACGGAGTCAACCAGTCGCGCGGGAGCCTCCGCCACGGCCAGGTCCGCAGTGAACCGTCGCGCCCCCCGGCCCAGGGCGGCCACCAGGGCGTCGGCGTCGGCACAGGACGCGCGGCAGTGCACGGCGACGTCATACCCCCGCGTGGCGAGTGCCCGCGAGATGGCGGCCCCGAGCCGCTGGCCCCCTCCGGTCACCAGCGCGACCGGACGCTGCGTGCTAGACAGCCGCCGCGCGGCGCTGGCGCACCGCCTCGTCCTGGGCGTCCAGCCACGCCGCGGGGACGCGCATCGCCCCGATGACGCGCGGGCCTTCCGAGGCCCCGTGGGAATCCGAACCGCCACTGGGCAGCATGCCTAACGACTGCACCCCCTCCAGCAACCGACGGCGATCCTCGGCGCTGTGGCTCGGGTGCAGGACCTCGGCGCCATCCAGTCCATGGAGTTGGAGCGCCGCGAGGCGTGCCTTGTTGCAGGAAGCCCCCGGGTGCGCCAGGATCGCGAGTCCGCCGTGCGCATGCACCATCGCAATCGCGTCTCGCAACGTCAGCCGCCGCTTTTCGAGGAACGCCGGGCGCCCGGCGCCGAGATACCGGTCAAAGGCGTCGCGCAGGTCGCGCGCCCACCCGTTCTCGACCATGGCCCGCGCCACGTGCGGACGACCGATCGCGGCATCCCCCGCCACCTGCAGGACGTCGGCAAAGGAGATCTTCACCCCGATCTCGTTGAGGCGGCGCACCATCGCCTGCCCGCGCTCCACGCGAGCCACGCGGAACGCCTCCAACTCGCGGTGCATCCGGTCGAGGTCATCCAGGTGCAGCCCCAGCAGGTGGACCTCGTCGTCGCCCTGGTAGGCGCTGAGCTCCACGCCGGCAATCACGCGCAACCCGGTCCCGGTCGCCGCGGAGACGGCCTCGGCGACCCCGGCGACCGTATCGTGGTCGGTGAGGGCGATGGCCGACACCCCGGCCGCGAGGGCGGCACGCACCACCTCGGACGGCGCCTGGCTGCCGTCCGAGGCCGTGGAGTGCATGTGGAGGTCGACGGTGACGGGCGCAGGTGTGGGCGCCTGCTCCCGGCCATCACTCACGAAGCGTACCCGGCTTCCGGGGAGGTCGCGCTGGCCTGCGACTCGCCAAACAGGCGCTGCAGCTCACCATCCGACAATTCGGCCAGCGACTGCTCGCGGGAGCGGGCCCCAACCGGCGAATAGCGGGTGACCCGCACTTCGCGCTGGCTGCCCGTGCCGCTCACAAACATGAGGCCGAACTCGTCGCGATCGTATTGGGTGACGTACCCCGAGGGGAAGACGTTCCAGGTGCGGCCGTCGATGGCAATGGATCGGGAAGGCATGGGATCAGAACTCCACTTCGGAAAGGATCGGGGCATCGGCGCGGGGGAGTCCCGCGGTGTGGCGCGCGGCGGCCAGCGTCGCCGCGTCGCGCGCCTCCAGAAACTCGATCAGGACACCAGGCATCGCGGCATCCTCGAACAACCAGTAGTTGCACCCGGCCCCGCGCAAGCGCTCGCGGCGTCCGCGCAGCTCGTCGAGCACCTCGGCTCGACGCGCCGGCGGATATTGCAGCGCCTGCGTCACGAGCGCGCGGGTCACGCCGGGCGCCCGGCCTCCGGCCAGGTTTCCAGCGTCTGCTTGACGTACGCCATGAACTGGTCCGCGTCCGCGCCGTCGACGATCCGATGGTCGAACGAGATCGACAGGTAGGTGCAGGTGCGGATGGCGATGGTATCCTCGCCATCGGGCCCGGTGCGGACCTTGGGGCGCTTCTCGATCGTGCCGACGCACAGGATCGCCACGGTCGGCTGCGGGATGATCGGCGTGCCCATGACCGACCCGAAGACCCCCGGGTTGGTGATGGTGAAGGTCGCGTCTGCCACGTCCTCCGGCTTGAGGCGCTTGGCGCGCGCCCGGTTCGCCAGGTCGTTGATCCCCTTGGTGAGGCCCACGAGGTTGAGCGTGTCGGCGCGCTTGACCACCGGGACGATGAGGCCCCAGTCGAGCGCGACGGCAATCCCGATGTTGTACGACTTGCGGAAGACGATGTCGGACCCGCGCACCGCGGCGTTCAGCACCGGGAACTTCTGCAGCCCCTGCACCACCGCCTGCGTGATGAACGGCAGGTAGGTGAGCTTCTCGCCGTGCTGCTTCTCGAAGTCCGCGCGCAGCGCCGCACGCACGCGCGACACGCGGGTCAGGTCGACCTCGAAGAACGAGGTCACGTGCGCGGAGGTGTGCTTGGAGTACACCATGTGCCCGGCGGTCAACCGCCGGATCTTCGACATGGGCTCCACCACGTCACCGGGCCACGGTTCCACCGCCGGCGGATCGAACCCGAAGCCGCCCGGCGCATACGACGACGCCATCGGCACCGGCGCGACCGCGGACGGGGCGGCGGGCCGGGCCGCGCCGGACTCGAGGAACCCGACCAGGTCCTTTCGCGTCACGCGTCCCGCGACACCGCTGCCGGTGAGCGCGGACAGCTCCACGCCGTGCTCGGCGGCCATCTTGCGAACCAGCGGCGAGGACTTGGAGCGGATGCGGTCCTCGAACGACCCGGGAGCCGCGGCGGGCTGCGCGGGCGCCGGTGCACTGGCCGCCACCGGGGCCGCTGCGACCGGGGCCACCGGGGCCGACGGCGCCGCGGCCGCAGGGGCCGGCGCGGGAGCGGCGGCGGTCGCCGAGACGGCGACGCTCGCGTCGGTCTCCAGGCGTGCGACGACCGTTTGCACCGGGACCGTCTGGCCCTCGAGGACCAGGATCTCGGCGAGGGTCCCGGCGGAGGGTGACGGGATCTCCGCGTCGACCTTGTCCGTCGAGATCTCGAACAGGGGTTCGTCGCGCTTGACGGGGTCGCCGACCTTCTTCAGCCAGCGCGACATCGTCCCTTCCGCAATCGACTCACCCATCTGGGGCATCACGACATCGATTCGAGCCACGTGCTATCCTCTCCCGTTGGATGGCGGCGCACCGCGCCGCAATCGCCAAAAGACCAGAGCCGGCAGGGACACCGCGCCGACCAGGGCGCCGATCCCCGCATAGAAGTACCAGTTACAGGTCGGCAATCCCTCGCATCCCGGGGAGCGCCGAGCCCCTTCGATCACCTTGCCCAGGAGCACGGCGACCATCGCGCCGCTCCAGGTTCCCACAAACACCGAAAAACACCCGACGCCCACCCGACGCCCGACCGCGACGTCCCGATCCTCGGTCCCCCCGGTCGCCCCCACGGTCAGTACGCCGCGACCCACCGTGCCGCGCGCACGACATCGCTCGTCTGCGGCAACACGAAATCCTCCAGCTGCGGCGCATACGGGAGCGGGATGTCATGCGCCGTCACCCGCATGATCGGCGCGTCCAGCCAGGCAAAGGACGATTCAGAGATGCGGGCGGTGATCTCGCCGGCGATGCCCCCCGTCCGGGTGTCCTCGTGGACCACCAGGACCCGGTTGGTCTTGCGCACCGTCGCCTGGATCGCCTCGTCGTCGAGCGGGGCCAGGGACCGGAGGTCCAGCACCTCGACCGACAGGCCGTCCTCCCGTTCCAGCTGTTCCGCCGCCTCGAGCGCCTTCCAGACCGTCGCCGCGTAGGTGATGATCGACAGGTCCTTCCCCTCGCGAGCGACGCGCGCCTTGCCGATCGGCACGGCGCCGTCCCCGGCCGGGAGTTCGCCCTTGATGCGGCGGTAGAGGTACTTGTGCTCGAAGAAGAGCACGCAGTCCTCGTCACGGATCGCCGACTTCATCAGGCCGTACGCGTCGGCCACCGTGGAGGGGTAGACGACCTTGAGGCCGGGGGTGTGGATGAACCCGGCTTCCGGGTTCTGCGAATGAAACGGACCGCCCCGGACGTACCCGCCGCTGGGCCCGCGCACCACCATGGGGCACGGGAGGAAGGCGCGGTACCGCGCCGTGGCGACGTAGTTCGTGAGGATGTCGTAGGCGTTGGCGATGAAATCGATGAACTGCATCTCAACGACCGGGCGCATCCCCATATGCGCCGCGCCAGCCGCCGCGCCCACGATGCCGATCTCCGAGATCGGCGAGTCGATCACGCGTTCGTCGCCGAACTTCGCGGCGAGCCCCTCGGTCACCTTGAAGGCCCCGCCAAAGGCGCCGATGTCCTCGCCGATGCAGAAGACGCTCGGGTCGCGTTCCATCTCGTCAAAGAGGGCCTGCCGGATCCCCTCGAGGTAGGTGATCTCGCTCATGCGCCCTTCCCCGACTTGGCGTCCCAGGTCCCCCATCCTTCCGCGCGTTCATTGCGTTCCACCGCGGCCCGGGTGCCCTCGCGGAACCAGAGCGGGGTCTCGGCCGCCGGGTCCGCATACACGCCCTGCAGGGCGTCGTGGGGCTCCGGAAACGGCGACTGCTCGGCCAGCTCGGTGGCCGCATCCACCTCATCCCGCACGCGGGCGTCGACCGCATCCAGCTCGGGGGCGGTGAAGCCCAGCTCCTTGAGCAGGACGCCGTGGTAGCGATCGATGGGGTCGTTGTTCGCGGCCCACCACTCGATCTCCCCATCCGGCACGTACGACTGG
This sequence comes from Gemmatimonadota bacterium, assembly GCA_016794835.1. Lineage (GTDB taxonomy): Bacteria > Gemmatimonadota > Gemmatimonadetes > Gemmatimonadales > Gemmatimonadaceae > RBC101. The sequence goes on from JAEUJL010000215.1 coordinate 7,908, forward strand.
TTGTCGTGCTCGGCGTGGCCTTTTCGTCGGTAGGTGATGAGCTCCACCAGGGTCACGCCGCCCCCCGACCGCGCGTGGTCGACGGCGGCCTTTGTCACGTCGTAGACGGCCAGCACGTCGTTGCCGTCGGCCTGCAGTCCCTGCACGCCGTATCCCACGGCCTTGTCCACCATCTGCTTCGCCGCGGTCTGCTTCCACGTCGGCGTGGAGTACGCGTACTGGTTGCTCTCCACGATGACCACCAGCGGGCACTTCTGCACCGCGGCGAGGTTGATCCCCTCGTGAAAGGCCCCCGTCGAGGTGGCGCCGTCACCGACGTACACCAGGCCCACGCGATCCTGGCCGCGCATCTTGAACGACAGGGTGACCCCGGCCATCACCGGGACCATGTCGCCTAACGGGGAGATCTGCCCGATGAAGCCGCGATCGAGGTCCCCGAAGTGGATGTTGAGCTCGCGGCCGCGGGTGGGCGAGTCGCCCTTGGCCATGTACTGCCGCAGGATCTCGAGCGGGGCCGCGCCCTTCACCAGCATCGCCCCCATGTTGCGGATGAGCGGGGACATGATGTCCCGTCGCTCAAGCGCGAAGCAGGAGCCGACCGCGTCGGCTTCCTGGCCCAGGGATCGGAAGAGGCCGCCGACCACCTTGGTCTGGCGATACAGCGCCACGAGCCGCTCCTCGAGGGTGCGCGTGAGGCGCATCCAGTAATACAGCTCCAGCTTCTGCTCCCGCGACAACAGGGCGGAGGGCCGCGCCGCCGCGCCCTTGTTGCGCGTGCGCCGTTCCACCGCCACCGCGTCCTGCCGTGCGCCCCCTGTCGCTTGCCGTCTACTGCCCATTCAGTACGCGGCCTCGAGCTGGTGGCGGGCGTCGTCGTGGCGATGGAGGCTCACGAAGAACTTCTTCACGTTCCGGTCCAGCCGGCTCTCGCCCATCTGGTCGGTGTGCACCTCGACAAAGGTGTAGTGCCCACCCTCGGGACGCGCGGAGAGGCGCAGGTTGGCCACGACCTCGGGGGTCCCGACCACGCCGGAGAAGACGCGTTCCCGGTCGCTGCGGGTGCTCAGCGACAGCCCGAGGCCGGTGAAGAAGGTGTCGGCCGCCGCGATGACATCCGCGGGCGCCAGGTGTGTCCGATAGAAGTGTCGCATGGAATCAGTTCCGGTCCTTCGTGGTGTCCTCGCCCGGGGCCCGCTCCGGGTAGACCTGCTGCATCCAGTCCTGCACCCGCTGCAACGCCTGTGTGGAGTCGCGGCGGAACTGCAAGCCGACGGCCCAGGAGCCGGCCGTGACGAACATGAGTTCCGTGGTGTAGGTCCCGATCTCGGGGGCCTTGGTGAACCCGTTGTTGATGCTCTTGCGGTCCTCGTTGGTCGCGAAGATCCGTCCCTCCCCCCCCTCGATCGGCTCGCCGCTTTCCTTGTCGCGCACGACGACACGAAAGCGGATCGGCTCGAGGGCCCGCGGGGGCACGGGGTCCATCCAGACCTGGATGTAGAGATCCTCGGTGTACAGCCGCTGGTGCGGCCGGTCGCCGGTCGGCGCACAGCTCCACGAGAGAAGCGCGAGTGCCGCGGCGACGACGCGCCTCATGAGGCGTAGTACTCCAGGCCGAGGTGGGTGATCTGGTCCTCGCCCATCAGGTGACGCAGCGTGTTCTTGAGCTTGGTCTGCTGGATGAACAGGTCGTGCTCGGGCTGCAGGCCGGGCGCCGCCATCGGGCTCTTGTAGTAGAAGGACAACCATTCCTGGATCCCCTTCATCCCCGCGCGCATGGCGAAATCGGAGAAGAGTGCGAGGTCAAGCACGATCGGTGCCGCGAGGATCGAGTCCCGGCACAGGAAGTTCACCTTGATCTGCATGGGGTATCCCATCCACCCCACGATGTCGATGTTGTCCCACCCTTCCTTGTTGTCGCCGCGCGGCGGGTAGTAGTTGATGCGCACGACGTGCGAGAAGTCCTTGTACAGCTGGGGATACACCTCGGGCTGCAGGATGGTGTGCAGCACCGAGAGCTTGGACTCCTCCTTCGTCTTGAACGACGCCGGGTCGTCCAGCACCTCGCCGTCGCGATTGCCAAGGATGTTCGTCGAGTACCACCCGGCGAGCCCGAGCATGCGCGCCTTGAGCCCCGGCGCGATCACGGTCTTCATCCAGGTCTGGCCGGTCTTGAAGTCCTTCCCCGAGATGGGGACCCCGCGATCGTTCGCCAGCTGGATCAGCGCGGGCGTATCCACGGCCAGGTTCGGGGCGCCGTTGCAGTACGGGACCCCCTCCATGATGCACGCCCAGGCGTAGAGCATCGACGGGGCGATGTCGTCGTCATTCGCCGCCATGGCCGCCTCGAAGGCCGCCACCGTGGCATGCTGCGGACCGGGCTTGATGAACGCCTCGGTCGAGGCGCACCACACGGCGACGAGCCGATCGCACTGGTTCCGCGCCTTGAAGTCGCGGATATCCTGCCGCAACTGCTCGGCGAGGTCGCGCTTGGTCGGCCCCGTCTTGACGTTGGTGGTGTTGGTCAGCCGCGTGACGTACTTCGAGTCAAAGACCGCCTTCATGGGGACGATCCCCTTGAGGAAGTCCGCCATCGGTTCGAGGTCCTTGTCCTCGAGCACCCCGGCCTTCTTCGCCGCGGTATAGGCGTCATCGGCGATCGGGTCCCAGGCGCCGAACACGACGTTCTTCAGGTCGTAGAGCGGGACGAAGTCCTTGATCAGGGGTGACCGACCCTCGGTCCGCTTGCCCAGCCGGATGGTCGCCATCTGGGTGAGCGATCCGATCGGCGCGGACAGCCCCCGGCGGACACTCTCCACGCCGGCGATGAACGTGGTGGCGACGGCACCGAGCCCCGGGGTGAGGATCCCGAGCTTGCCGGTCGCCGGCTGGATGGATACGCGAGGCGTTGAGGAAGAACCCTGCACGATGGATGGACTCCGAGTTCGACTAACGAGGGAGAGTCGCCGCCTCGGCGGCGACGGGAGGAGGCGCCACGGGGGGCGCCGAGGATTCCGCTTCCCCTTCGGGGAGGTGGCGGGTCACGCGGTGGACGAAGGCCACGCGCTGGATCGCCGTGATCCACGCGGTGAGAGCCAGCAAGATGCAGATGCCGATGAGCACCCAGCCCCCCAAGGCCAACCCGAAGAATGCCTGTGGCGCCGAGAGCAAGACGACGCGCTCGGGCCGCTGCAGCATCCCGACCTTGGCGTCGATGCCCAGGCTCTCAGCGCGCGCGCGCGTGTACGACGTCAGGAACGTCCCGATGATCCCCATCAACAGCACACCCACCATGGGCGTGGAGGTCCATGAGGGCACCGAGTGATGGACATCGTTGCGGGCGAAGAAGATCACCAGCCCGCCGAGCACGGCCCCATCGGCGACACGATCCAGCGTCGAGTCATAGAACGCCCCGAACACCGTGGAGCGTCCGGTGCGCCGCGCTACGGCACCGTCGAACACATCGCAAATGGCGGTGAGCCCCAGGGTCCAGCCGGCGATCGAGATGTGGCCCGTCGCGTAGATCACACCCGCGGTCATCGCCCACAGCGTACCGACCGACGTGATGGTGTTCGGACTGACACGCCGGTCCACCAGCCATTCGACGAGCGGGGAAAACAGGCCCACGTAGCCGCGCTTGATGGCTTCCCAGAATGTGACCATGCACGGGGGAGGACGGGGGACGATCGGGCCACACGGCCCTCGGGGCGAGGTGGCTTAGGATCGAGAGAAGTCCGTGAAACTACGAGGTTTAGTGCCCCTGAACAACCCGCGGCTCAGGGCACCTTCCAGTCCACGACGCCGGTCAGCGGGACCGCGTCCCGACTGTACGAGCGACTCCCGTCGGCGAGCGCCGCCCGCAGCCGAACGGCGGTGCCGGCGGCGACCCCGTTCACGGCCATGACCGCCGTGGTATTCGAGGGGACCGTGCCGATGGGGAACTCGGTCCCGCCGGGGGGCGTCACATACACCGTCACGGCCTGGGACGCCGTGTTGGTGACCTTCACGGAGGAAGGCGTCGCGGCGGGGCTGGTTGGGGTGGTGACCACCACCTTTCGCGAGCACGCCTGCGACGCAACCAGGGCGACGACCAGAAGGAGCTTTTTCATGGGGCTGGGTGTGGTAGGTGGCCCGACCGATCGAGTCCCAAGTTATACTCTCCGCATCGCTCGCTGCTCCCGGCCCCCCGGCCCCCTTCGGATCCCATGACTCCACGCAACTCGCGTCGTGGCCTTGTCCTCGGCTTCCTCGTCCTCGGCTGCCGAGCCCCGGCCCAGATTCCTGCAGCGCCGGAGCTGGCCATGGCGCCGCAGGCGGAAATCGTCGCTCGCGGCCTGGACGCGGGGCGGGTGCGCGCGGCGCTCGATGGCGTGCTGGCGAAGGCCTATCGCGACTCCGCGTTCCCCGGCGCCATTGCGGTGGTGGGGACCCGCCATGGCGTGGTGGCAAGTGCCTCGGTTGGCCGGCTGGATTGGGCGGCGTCGGCCAGCCCGGTCGACGCCGGGACGATGTGGGACCTGGCTTCGCTCACCAAGGTGGTCGGGCTGACCAGCGCGCTCATGCAACTCGTCGCCGACGGGCGCGTGGACCTCGACGCGCCGGTGCAGCGCTACGTCCCGGGGTTCGTGGGGGAGGGCAAGGACCGCGTGCGGGTGGCGGACCTGTTGACGCACAGCTCCGGGCTCCCCGCCTGGCGGCCGTTGTACAAGGAGAGCGAGACGCGCGAGGCGGCGATCCGACTCGCGCTCACCACACCGCTCGAGGCGCCGACCGGCACCCGCATGGTCTACAGTGACCTGGGGGCGATCGTCCTCGGCCAGGTGGTGGAACGGGTGTCGGGGCGGCCGTTCGACCAATACCTGCAAGGGGAACTGTTCGGCCCGTTAGGCATGCGGCACACCATGTTCCGCCCGCCGCAGGGGATGCACGGGCACATCGCCCCGACGGAGGTGGATCCCTGGCGGCAACGCCACCTCCGGGGCGAGGTCCATGACGAGAATGCCGCGCGTCTCGATGGGGTGTCGTCGCACGCCGGGCTCTTCGCCAGCGCCGCGGACCTCTCCCGGTTCGCCCGCATGCTGCTGGGGTACGGCACCTTCGAGGGCCGGAAGGTCCTCGATTCCGCCACCATCGCCCGATTCACGCGCCCGTGGAACCGGTCGATTTCCCCCCGGGGCCTGGGGTGGGAGACGGCCACGGGGAGCAACTCTGGGGGACGCAAGCTGTCGGCGCGCGCCTTTGGCCACACCGGGTTCACGGGCACGTCGATCTGGGTCGACCCGGAGAAGGACCTATTCGTCATCCTGCTCACCAATCGCGTGAACCCGACCCGCGAGAACCGCAAGATCGGTGAGGTTCGGATCGCCCTGGCCGATGCTGTGGTGGACGCCTGGGGGCGGCCGGGGCAGTAGCGGCGCGGGAACCGGACAGAAGTTCCCGGGGTTCGCTTCCCTGCCCGCCGGCCCACCTGCTTGTTGCTCCCAACCGGCGTCGCTACGTTTCCGAGGTCACACGCCCCCCGATGGTGAGGAGGACTCGATGAGCACGAATGTTCAGCCCGACGTGTTGGTCACCGTTACGCCCGCGGCTGCCACGGAAGTACGGAAGTTCATGGAAGCCGAGCAGGTCTCGCCGGACGTCGGCGGGCTCCGCGTGAGTGTGCAGCCAGGGGGCTGCAGCGGCTTCAAGTACGGCCTCCTGATCGAGGACCAGCCGGCGGACGACGACTACGTCATCGCGCAGGAAGGGTTCAAGATGTTCGTGGATCCGTTCTCGGCGCAGTACATCAACCAGGTCGTCATCGACTACACCTCGTCGATGCAGGGCTCCGGCTTCACGTTCAAGAACCCGAACGCGACCGGCGGCTGCGGCTGCGGGTCGTCGTTCTCCGCCTGACGCAAGCGTGAACAACCCGGCGCCTGGCGCCGGCGCAGTCGATCGCACGGCCCGCGAGACCCTGGAGGGTCGCGGGCCGTTGCCTTTTGCGCCCCCAACGCTCGAGCGGATTCCCGTCCGCATCCTCGACGAACACGAGGACATCGCGCGCGACGTGGCGCAGCGCATCGCCGCCGTCATGCGCGAGCGCGCCGCCGCGGGGCGGCCCTGCGTCCTCGGGCTCGCCACCGGGTCGACGCCGATCGGTGTGTATCGCGAGCTGATGCGCCTGCACCGGGAGGAGGGACTCAGCTTTTCCCATGTGGTGTCGTTCAACCTGGACGAGTACCACCCGATGGCGCCGACGAGTGTGCACTCGTACCACCGGTACATGTGGGAGAACCTCTTCCACCACGTGGACATCCGTCCCGAGAATGTCCACATCCCCTCGGGGACGGTGGACGAGCACGGCGTCGCAGCCCACTGCGCCGCGTACGAGGCGGCCATCCAGGCGGCGGGCGGGATCGACTTCCAGGTGCTGGGCATCGGGAAGACCGGGCACATCGGCTTCAACGAGCCCGGCTCCAGTGCGGAGAGCCGCACGCGCCTCGTCACCCTGGACCTCGTCACGCGCCGCGACGCGGCCGCGGACTTCTTTGGCGAGGCGAACGTGCCGCGTGAAGCGATCACCATGGGGATCGCGACGATCATGCAGGCGCGGGAAGTGGCGATCCTGGCGACCGGCGAGCACAAGGCGACCATCGTCCGTCGTGCCGTCGAGGGGCCGATCGACACGCAGGTGGCCGCGACGTACCTGCAACAGCACCCGAACTGCACGTTCTACGTGGATCGCGCGGCGGCCGCCGCGTTGACCCGGGTCGCCACACCGTGGCTCGTTGGTCCGGTGGAGTGGACGCCGTCGCTGGTGGAGCGGGCCGTGGTGTGGCTTTCGCTCACCTGCGGGCGCGCGATCCTCAAGCTCACCTACCCCGATTACGCCGAGCATCGGTTGTCGTCGCTGGTCCTCCAGCACGGCTCTGCCGGCGCGGTGAATGGCGAGGTCTTCCAGCGCCTGGGGGCGAAGATCCACGGCCGCTCCAAGCTGCCGCGCGGCCAGCGCGTGCTGGTCTTCTCGCCGCACCCGGACGACGACGTCATCTCGATGGGCGGGATCCTGCGCAAGCTCGTCCAGAACGAGAACGCGATCACCGTGGCGTACATGACGAGCGGCAACATCGCCGTGTTCGACCACGATGTGCGGCGGTACGTCGACTTCATCGGGCGACTGGCCGGCACCGGGCGGCTGGATGCCGGCGCGGTGGAGGCGCTGCGGGAGCGGGTGATGGCGTTCCTGGCCGCCAAGGCGCCCGGGGACGTGGACAGCCCCGACGTGCAGGAGATCAAGCGGCTGATCCGCGAGGCGGAGGCGGTGAGCGGCATCGAGGCGTTAGGTCTCTCCGCCGCGAACGCCACCTTCCTGAACCTGCCCTTCTACCAGACGGGCAAGGTCCGCAAGGACCCGATCGGCGCGCTCGACGTGCAGATCGTCGCCAGCCTGCTGGAGCGGGAGGTGCCGGACCACGTCTTTGTCGCGGGGGACCTCTCGGATCCCCACGGCACGCACCGGATGTGCAAGGAGGCCATCGATCGCGCCCTGTCGGCGCGACGTGCCACCGATCCGGGGCGCCCGGCGCCAACCCTCTGGCTCTACCGCGGGGCCTGGCAGGAGTGGCCGGTGACCGAGGCCAACTACCTCGTGCCGCTGTCGCAGGATGAGCTGGACCTCAAGATCCAGGCGATCTTCCGCCACCAGTCCCAGAAGGACTCCGCCCCCTTCCCCGGCCAGGACGATCGCGAGTTCTGGCAACGGGTGGAAAGCAGG
>JAEUJL010000269.1 GCA_016794835.1 Gemmatimonadota bacterium
CCATTCGTGAGCACCGCGGCATTCACCGGGTTGTTCAGGGCCTCCTCGGTGACCTTGCCCGGCAACTCCACATCGAGAACATCCTTGCACGCGAGGGCGGACAGCGCCAGCGCTGCCGCGACCGCGGCTTTCCGGAAAGTCCTGGTCCGCATCGTCGAACGCTCCAGGGAAGTCAGGGATCGGGGGAAAGACCTCATGGCACCACCCGCAGGCTCAGGGTGAGGCGCTGCATCGTCGGCCAGGCATCCTGCTGGTTGCCGCTGAGTCCTTCCGGATATCCGGCGCGGAAGAGCCCGCTCTCGCGGATGGACGGGTCGGTCACCTTGCGGCCGAACAACTCGGGCTGCGAGCGCCAGAAGGTCGAGAGATTCCCCGACCATGAGAGGGTCGCCGCCCCCTGCGACAAGCCGAAGCGCTTCGCGAGCGACGGGGCGAACGTGTAGGTGCCGGACAACTCCCGGAAGCGGGCGTACCCCATGTCGATCACGCCCCACTGCGTGCGGGAGTCAAAGGTGTTGGCGGCGATCCCCATGAGGATGGGGTCCGTCTTCTCCAACCACGCCTTGCCGTTCCCGAAGGTGACCCAGGCGGCCGCGATCTCCGAGTTGCGCTGCACGTTGCCGCCGATGTACTCGACGTTCGCGAAGAACTGCCAGTGGTTGCCGATGGAAAGGTTGAGGGAGGTGGAGCCCTGCCAGGTCGGCAGGGGCGATCCACCGTAAATCTCCGGCGCCTGCGCACAGGCGACCGGTGCCCCTCCCCCACCGGAGAAGTTGGTCCCCGGAATGAGTGGCCCGCTCTCGCACTTCACGTTGGACGCCACCCCATTGGCGAGGTCAGCCGACACGACCTTGCGATAGAAGAACGAGGCCAGCGGATACCCGGGGACGTGGAACTGGTTGAAGAGGAGTGGGATCCGGGGCGTGCCGCCGAGCGAGACGATCTTGTTGTCATTGCGGGAGAACGCGGTCCGCAGGTCGAGGACCACGTTGTTGCGTCGCAGCACTCCCACGTTGGCCAGGATCTCCCAGCCCGTGTTCTCGACCTTGCCGAGGTTCTGCAGCTGCGTCCCGGTGAAGCCGGTCGACGGGGCGATCGCGGTGGGGACGATGGCGTCCTCCGTGGTCTTGCGATACGCACTGAACTCGAGGCCGAGCCGGTCGTTCCAGAGGCCCAGGTCCAGCCCGCCCTCAAACTCGGTCCCAACTTCCGGCTGCAGGTCCGGGTTGCCGAGGTTGTCGGAGGTGAGCCCCGAGGTGGTCTCACCCACTCTCGCCCGGAAGGTGCGGATGGCCACGAAGGCGTCGGGCTGCTGGCCGGCCTTGCCCCACGCCGCACGCAACTTGGCCGTGTTGACCCCCGGGACCTTGAACCACGACTCCTCCCCGATCACCCACGACCCCGAGACCTTGGGGTAGACCACGAACTTGAAGTCCTTGCCGAAGGCGCTGTTGTCGTCGCCGCGCACGGCGCCGGTGAGGAACAGCCGGTTGTTCCAGGAGACCTGCTGCTGGAGGTACATGCCGGCGGACTTGTTCTCCACGATGTCCTCATCCGTGGTGCGAGCCGAGCCGGCCCCGATCGTCTCGAGGGCGTTGAGCGCGATGTTCTCCGATCGCGACCAGAAGTTGTGGAACCGCTTGCCGAAGTACTGGGCACCGAACGACGTGGACGATCCCAGGGCCCCGCGCTCGAACTTGGCGGTCGTCCCGTAGTCCACGGTCGTGAACGTCACGTTGTTGTCGTACACGGTCTTCATCCCGTTCGGCAGCGCCATCCCGTTGCGGAAGGCCCCTTCCTGGCGGCGGGCCAGGGTGCTCAGGCGCTGCAACGTGAAGTCCCCACCGACGGACAGCTTGTGGGTCAGCCAGCCGAAGGGCGTGAACGTCGCGGTGGCGTTCATGATCCCGCGGTTCACGAGGTCGAAGGCTTCCTGGTCGTTCTCGAGTCGTTCCGGAAGCAGGAACGCCCCGAAGCCGCGGAACGGGCCATCGAGGCGCGTGCCGGACGTGGAGCCGGGCTCACAGCCAGGCGCCACACACGAGAAGTTGATCGTGGCGGTCACCGGCTGCCCGGCGGCCCCCGGGGACTGGAGGTTCGAACGGGTGTAGCCGAGCCCGAAGTCCAGGTTCAGCTTGGGGCTGGGCAACCAGGTGATGTTCCCGCGGGAGCTGAGCTTCTGCTGGTTGTTGTACGAGACCGAGCCCTGCTCGTCGTCGTAGTCCCCGGAGAAGAAGTAGCGCACCTGGTCCGCCCCGCCGCGCAGGTTCGCCCCGAAGGACGCGATGCCGCCCGTGCTGAAGATGTTCCCGACGCAGTTGCCGTTCTTGATGGTGGTGAAGGGCTTCGGGCAGGTGCCGTACAGTGACTGCGGGAAGCCGACCTCGCGCGCCTGCTTGAGCACGTTGACCTCGACCAGCTGCCCGTTCGCCGCGCGATACCAGTTGGTGTTGAAGGTCCCTTCCGGGTCGGGGATCCACTGGCCACCCGCCCGCGTCGAGAACTCGAGGCGCGGCCGCCCCTGCTTTCCACGCTTTGTCGTGATCTGGATGACCCCGTTCGAGGCCTCCGTCCCGTAGAGCGTGGCCGCGGCCGGGCCCTTCACGATCTCGATGGACTCGATGTCCTCGGGATTGATGTCGTTCATGCGCGACGGCGTGAACCGCGGGTCGCCACCAGGCGCCGTCGTCCCGAATTGCGTCGGGATCCCGCCGGACTGCGAGTTGTTCACCCGAATGCCATCGATGTACAGCAGCGGGACGGACCCCAGCGCCAGGCTCGACGCTCCCCGCACGCGGAACGTGCCTCCCTGCCCGACGGCACCGCCCGATGACTGGATCGCGACCCCGGGCACCGAGGTCTGGAGCACGGTCATCACGTCGCGCGGCGGCGCGATCTCGGTGACGGCGGCCACATCCAGGCGCGACACCGCATTCCCCTGCGAGCGAATCGATTCACCACCGGCAGTGCCCGTGATCACGACCTGGTCCAGCGTCACCGCGAGCCGCGTCAGGGAGATCACCAGCCCGGTCTCCCCGGCCCGGACCTGCCGCGTCTCGCGCTGGTGGCCGATGTGCGTGATCTCGATCGTCGCCATCGGCGTGGCGAGCGCGAGCCGGAATTCCCCGCCCGCATCCGTGATCGCCGTGCGGCCCCCACCCGCCACCGTGATGCGGGCATCGGCCAGTGGCGCACGCGTCGACGCATCGACCACGCGCCCCGACACGATCGAGTCCGCCGCCACGCGCATGTTGGTCGTCATGGCCGGAAGGCCCGCCGTGAGCGCATACGCGGGCACAGGAATCTCGGAGCGCGCAGCGAGCGGATTCGGCAGCACCACGACCTGCTGGTCCCGCTCCTCATAACGCACGGGGAGCCCCGCGAGCAGGAGGTCGAGCGCCTCAGCCACCGTGCGGGACATGCAGCGACACGCCACCGTGCGTGTGTCGGCCCGCAGCATCGAGGGACTGAAGCCGACGGCGACCCCCGACTGCGCCGCCAACCGTGTGAGGGCCACGCTCAACGTCACCTCCGACACATCCAACCGGGCCGGCTGGTCCAGGAGGGACACGCGCTGGTGGGCGACGTTGCTGGCGAGGACAATCTGGGCCGGGAGCGGAGCCACCAGGGCTGCCGAAATTCCGACCATCGCGAACCGAAGGACACGCATGGCGACCTCTCCTCTGGCAGTGCTACTTCTGAGGTTGACCTACCTGAACGTCCTGACCCTGCACTACACACTCCGCGCCGAGGATGGCGCAGGTGACCCGGACCACTTCATCGAGCGTGCGATCCGTGAAGGTGTTCGTGACCGTTTGCTGCATCAGCGTGCTGTCGGCGACCGTCACCCGCGCGCCATACACGCGCTCCAGGTCGGCCAGGACGGTCCCGAGGGGCGCCGCGTGCCACACCAGGAACCGCCCGACCCACTCGGTCGCGGCACGTGGCTCCGCCGCGGCCAGCGTGGGCTGCAGTTGCCCCTCCACCACCCGCGCGACCTGGCCGCCCTCCACGCGGGTCTCCCCGCCACGCGCCGCCTGCAGCGCCACGCGCCCCTCGACCACGACGAGGCGCACATCGTCGTTGGTCGCGTTGACATCGAACTGGGTCCCGAGCACGGTGACATCCCCACCCGCGGTGCGCACGACGAACGGCGTCCCGTTGCGCTTGGCCACCGAGAAGAACGCCCGGCCTGACAGGTGCACCTCGCGCTCACCTTCACGGACGCGGATCCGCGCGCGACTCCTGGGCGCGAGCCGCATCACCGAGCCATCCCGCAGGCTGACCGTCGCCGCCTGGTCCCCCGTCACCATCTCCTCGAACCCGAACGACTCGTCGCGCCCGAGGAACCCGGCACGATCCATCGCCACGGCCACGGCCAGGAGCGCCGCTATGCCGGTGATGGCCCCCACCGCCGCACGCCACTTGCGATTGGACGCGCGCTTCCCCTCCCGACGGGCCGCGAGGGCGAGGATCTCGGACGGATCCGGAATCCGCGTGCGCGGCCCGGCATCGGACCGTTGGGTCAGCGCCAGGACCTCCCCGACTTCCTGGTAGCGCGCCTCATTCCAAGGGGATGCGGCCCGCCACGCCGTGACGGCGCGCAGGTCGTCCTCGGAGAGTTGACGCGTATGGGCGCGGAAGAGGGTTGAGTCGTCCATGTGATTGCAGTCGGCGAGCCCGCGGGGCAGGCTCTGGTGAGGGATACGACGGTCGGGCGAAGTGGTACTAAGCGACGAGCGCCCGAGCGATGAACGCCCGGGCGCCCGCTACCGGAGCCTGCCGGTTCAGTTCACGGTGGGTTGGGCGCAGCCGCGCCCATCGCGTCCGGCTCAGCCTCGGCACGCGGCGGCCCGTCGCTGGCGCGCCCCCGGCTTCCCGCACGCGGCGCACCCCGAGCCCGGCTCGTATAGGCCGACAGCAGCTCGCGCAGCTGCGTCAGCGCCAGCGTCATGTGGTTCGCCACGGTGCGTGGCGTGATGCCGAGCGCCGCGCCCACCTCGCGATACGACATGCCGTGGAGGTGCGCGAGGACGAAGACGTCGCGTCGTCGCTCGGGCAGCGACGAGATCGCGTCATGGGCCGCGCCGGCCAGCTCTTCCCCTTCCAGGATGGCCGACGGCGTCGGCACCTCCGCCGGATCCTGCAGGGAACGGAAGAACGCAAACCGATCGCGCAGGCGACGGCGACGGAACTCGTCGGTGATCAGGTTGCGCAGGACCTTGTAGAGATAGGCCCGCGGCGAGGCGTCCGCATGCAACACGTGGCGCTTCTCCCAGACCCGCACGAACGTTTCCTGGACCGCATCCTCCGCGGCGTCCTGGCTCCGTACGCGGTCAAACGCAAACGCCACCATCGGCTTCCAGTACCGCTGGAGCAACTCGCCCAGCGCCGAGCCATCATCCATCGCGAGGCGAGCGACCAGGTCCAGGTCGTCCTGCTCCCGGCCCTCCACGTCGGGCACGTGGGTGGGCTGACGATGGGGAACCAGGCGGAGAGGGCGCATCTCGAGGAGAGGATCTCCCCGAATCTCCCGCGCCGCCGCGGCAGCGTCAATGCTGCCGGGGACTCGACGCGTTCGCCTCGGACTCACCGCGCGACCGCACGTTCGAAGGCCGCCACGATCTGGTCGATGTCGCCGGTCACCATCGGCGTCGACAGGCACCCCAGCCCGATCCTCGAGATGATGACGCCCTCATGAAGGAGCCGCTTGTGCAGCTCACCCATGCGGGCCATGGGCTGGGCGTTCCGGACCGAACTCCGGTAGTCGGTCACCACGTCACGTGTGAGCAGCACGCGGAACAGCGATCCATCTCCCGCGAGCTGGGCCACCTCGCCCGCCTGCGCGAAGACCTGGTCGACCCGACGCCGCAGGTCATCACCCATGGCGTGCAGCCGCGCGACCTCCGCTTCCGTGTACTTCTGCATCGCAGCCAACCCGGCGACCATGGTGAGCGGGTTTCCGCTGAACGTCCCGCCGGACTCCAGACGCGGCTTCCCACCCGTGGGATCCAGCAGCGACATGATCTCCGCGCGCCCCCCGACCGCACCCACCGGCAGTCCGCCGCCCATGATCTTCCCGAACGTGGTCAGGTCCGGGGTCCCGCCGTAGCGCGCCTGTGCCCCGCCATGGCCCATGCGAAAGCTGATGACTTCATCATAGATGAGGACGATCCCATGCCGACGCGTGATCTCGGTCAGGAACTCCATGAACCCTGCGGCAGGAGGCGCCATGCCACAGCGATTGGAGAGCGGATCGAGGATCAGCGCCGCGATGCGATGGCCGTGCTTCGCCAGCAGGGCCTCGACGGCTTCGGGCCGGTTCCACGGCAGGACCAGCACTTCCCCTACGACGCTCTCGGCGAGGCCACCACTCACCGGCACCGTGGCGGGCGCGTCATCGGGCCCCCAGCGATCGGGCGGCGTGGCGACGCTGACCTGCACATAGTCGTAGTAGCCATGGTAGTGCCCCTCGAACTTCGCCAGCACGCTCCGGCCCGTGAACTCGCGCGCGAGCTTGATGGCCATCATCACCGCCTCGGTGCCCGAGTTGGCGAAGCGGATCCGCTCGACGGAGGCCACGCGATCCACCATCAGCTGCGCCAGGCGCCACTCGGCCTCTCCCGGCTCGGACCACGCCGTCCCGCGCTGCAGCTGGTCGATGATCGCCGCATTGATATCCGGATCCGCGTGGCCGTGGATCAGCGACGTCATGTTGTTGAGGCAATCAATGCGCTCAACGCCATCGACATCTGTCAGGCGACAGCCGCGTCCCGACGCCGCATAGATCGGGTGCGGTGGATAGTAGTAATGAAGGCGCGACGTGCCGCCGGGCATGACGCCTGCGGCATGTTGGTAGAGCGCGTCGGTCGCGGTCATGGGAGCATCCGGGTGTGGGCTACGCCGCACTACGTCCCGGATCGCGAGTCGTACCAACAGCCGGTGCTGGCGTCCTAACTCCCGTCCGGTGCCACCTGGTGGTTGGCCATGAGCTCGAGGGCACGCACGAGGGAGGAGTGATCGAGTTCCGACCCGCCATTCGCGGCCACCGCGCCCATCAACTGCGCCACCGACGCGGTTTGTGGGAGGGCGATGTCCATCGCGCGAGCGCCGGCAAGGGCGAGCCCCAGATCCTTCCGATGGAGCCGGATGCGGAACCCGGGGTTGAAGGTGCGCTTGATCATGCGCTCGCCGATCACCTCCAATACGCGAGACGCAGCGAAGCCCCCCATCAGGGCGCCACGAACCTTCTCGGGATCGGCCCCGGCGCGCGACGCAAACAGGAGCGCCTCCCCCACGGCGGCAATGTTCAGGGCGACGATGATCTGGTTCGCCACCTTGCACGTCTGACCGGCCCCGCTGTCTCCGATGTGCGTGATCGTCTTCCCCATCAGCGCCAGCAAGGGACGCACCCGCTCAAGTGCGGAGGCGGATCCCCCCACCATGATGGTGAGCGACGCCGCCTTGGCGCCCACCTCGCCGCCCGACACGGGGGCGTCCAGGAACTCGCAGCCGAGCGCGGCGATGCGGCGCGCAAAGGCCTGCGTCTCGATGGGGGAGATCGAGCTCATGTCGACGACCACCTTCCCCGGGGTGAGCCCCTCCGCCACCCCAGCCGGGCCGAACAACACCAGCTCAACGTCCGGCGTGTCCGGCAACATCAGGAAGATGATGTCGGCGGCGCGCGCCACGGCCGCGGGGGTCGGCGCCACCGTTGCGGAGGTGCCAGCGATCTCCGGTCGCACCGTGCTCCTCGTGTGCACCGTCAGCTGGTGGCCGGCCGCGATGAGGTGGCCTGCCATGGGCGCGCCCATGATGCCGAGGCCGATGAATCCGAGATTGAGGGGTGCTGTCATGTCCGTGACACCGCGAGGTGGGTCAGCCAGGTGAGTCCGGCATCGGTCGTTGTCGCCGGACGGTACTCGCACCCGACGTGGCCCGCATATCCCAGCCGGTCGAGGTGCGCAAACAGGAACGGATAGTTGATCTCGCCGGTCCCCGGCTCATGCCGCCCGGGGTTGTCCGCCAGCTGGACGTGGCCGATGCGCGACCGATAGCGCTCGATCGTCGCGGCGAGCTCGCCTTCCGTCCGCTGCGCGTGGTAGATGTCGTACTGCAACATCACGTTTGGCTCCCCCACCGCGTCGATCAGCGCGATCGCGTCCGCGGTGCGTGACAGCCAGAAGCCCGGGATGTCGAAGGTGTTGATCGGCTCCACCAGGAGCTGGATCCCGTGCGCCGCGAGGGCGCGCGCGGCATGGCGGAGGTTCCCGACGACCGTCGCATGCACGGTCGCCGCATCGACGCCGTCGGGAGTCTTGCCGACCAGGCAGTTCACGCGCGGCACGCCCAGCGCGGTCGCGTAGTGGATCGCGGTCGCCACGCCCTCGCGGAATTCCGCCTCGCGACCCGGCAGGCAGGCGATGCCACGCTCCCCCGCATCCCAGTTGCCGGCCGGCAGGTTGTGCAGCACGAGGCGCAGCCCGTGCGCATCGAGCCGGGACTTCAGCTCACCCGCGTCGTACGGATACGGAAAGAGAAACTCCACGGCGCGGAATCCCGCACGCGCGGCACGCTCGAACCGGTCGAGGAACGGCACCTCGGTCCAGAGCATCGTCAGGTTCGCGGCGAACTGTGGCATCAGCCCTCCCGGGGGGGCGCCCAGGGATCCGGGGCGCGCGCAGAAAAGTCCGTCATGACCTCCACGACGGCCGGCACCCCGGCCGCCATCGCCTGTTGCAGGGCGGGCGCGATCTCGCCCGGCGTCGTGACGCGCACGCCAAAGCCGCCCATGTCCCGCGCGACCTGCGCAAAGCTCACGTCCGAGAAACGATACAGCTCGCCCGGGTTGCCGGGGCGGTCCCCGTACATCCGGTGGACATCGGGGATCCCTTGCGAGAACCCGTTGTTGTTGTTCACCACGGTCACGGTCGCGATGCCATGCCGCCGCGCGGTCTCGAGTTCCGCGAAATGGTACCAGAACCCCCCGTCACCCGTTAGGCAGATGACGGGACGCCCGGGCGCCGCGCACTTCGCGCCAAGGCTCGCGGGAAAGCCCCATCCCAGCGATCCCGCCGCGCGGATGAAGGTCTGCGGGGCACGCAACTGGATCATCGTCGCCGCCCAGATCGCCGTGTAGCCGGTGTCCGAGACCAGGATCGCATCGTCGGGAAGGGCCGCGGTCAGCTCGCGACAGATCCGCTCCGGCCGAATCGGGAGGTCATCGGACTCCCGCCGCGCCCGATGCTCCTCGTCAAAGGCCTGGCGCAGCGCGCGAACCCGCGCGAGCCATGCGTCGCGCGACGCATGGCGGCGGCCCGCCGCGAGCAGCTGCTCGAGCGCGCTCCGCGCATCCGCGTGAATCCCGATCGTTCCCGGATAACTCCGGCCGAGTTCGTCCGCGGCGATATCCACCTGGATCACCCGGGCGCCGATCCGCGGGACCTGCCAGTTATGTGTGGTCTGGTCACCCGTGCCGGACCCGATGTAGATCACCAGGTCCGCCTCATGCACCGCCTGGTTCGCGCACCACGCGGAGTACGATCCCACCACGCCGGCCGACAGCGGATGCCCTTCGTCGAAGGTGCCCTTTCCGTTGACCGAGGTCGCCACAGGAATCTGCAGGCCTTCGGCCATGGCCTTCAGCGCATCGTGTGCGCCCGACGTCCGCACTCCTCCTCCGGCCACGAGGATCGGGCGCTCCGCACGGCCGAGCGCCTGCACGGCCAACTCTATTGAAGCGGGGTCCGGCTGCGGTCGATGTGCGGGATACCTCGCGTAGGTCGCCTCCACCTCCGGCGGAGCAAAGCCGGTGGCCAGCTCCAGTTCCCGGGCCTCGCGCCCGACCAGGTCCACATGCACGGGGCCGGGCCGACCCGTCGTCGCCACCCGCATGGCCTGCCGCAGGTAGAAGGGCAACTGTTCGGGGGCGGAGACATCCACGTTGTACTTGGTCACCGGCTGGAACATCGGCCAGTGATCGATTTCCTGGTACGCGTTCCGGTGCAGGAAGAGCGGTGGCTTCTTTCCCGTGAGCGCGAGCACCGGCACACCGGCCAACCAGGCGTCCTGCAGGCCGGCGGCCAGGTTGGCGGCGCCGACCGACTGGGCGGCACAGGCCCCCGGTCGGCCCGACACGCGCGCGTACCCATCGGCCATGTAGGCGGCAGCTTTCTCGCTGTGCGTCACCACCCGACGGATGCCCAGTTCCTCCATGTCGACCATCGCCTTGCGCAGGATGGCGTCCACATAGAAGAGATGTGTCACGCCATACGCGTGGAGGAACTCGGCAATGAAGCGGGCGCCAGTGATGCGGCGTTCGTCAGGCATACAGATGAAGGGGGTTCCCGGGGACCGATCGGCTCAGTGGCTCAGCACCAGGACGTCGCGCACTGGCTACGCTCGCGATGACGCCTCGTACCAACGCCGGTATTCCCGCGCGGTCGCGTCGCCGGGCCACGCGCCGGGGACGCCGCACGCTCGCCACATCACCCGCGCCATGTCATGAACAGCGTGCCGGCCACGCCAATCGCCAGCGCCAGCGCGAGGCCGCGCACGGCGAATGCGGCCCACTGTCCATACGGCACGCGCGCCGCCAGCAGGATCGCCATCAGCGCCCCGTTGGTGGGGATCAGTAGCTCGGACAACCCCGCCCCGGTCTGGTACGCCATCACGGTGGCCTGTCGCGCCAACCCGATGAGGTCGGAGGCCGGGATGAGGACCGGCATCGTGAGGGCGGCCTGGCCGCTCACGCTGGGCACCGCCACGTGGATCACCGCATGGATCGGGATCATCAGGAGCGCCGCCAGCGCCGGCGGCTGGTCCATCAACGGGGACGCGAGGGCCTGCACGATCGTGTCGATCACCTTGCCGTCGGCGAGCACCACGGAGATCGCGCGCGCGACCCCCACGAGCACCCCCGCGCCCACCATGGTCTCCATCCCCTTGAGAAAGCCGGCCATGGCCTCGGACAACCCGAGCCCGCCGAGCCGGCCGGCGACGACCGCCACGAGGAAGAACAACGCCGACAACTCGTTGAATCCCCAGCCGAAGGTGATCACCCCAACGACATACAGCCCAAAGGTGGCGACGATCAGCGCCAGGATCAGGCTGTCGCGACCGGTCAGGCCGGGGACCGCGCGGGCTCCCGCCTCATCGGGTGGCACGCGATGCCTGGTCGCATACCACATGGTCCAGCCAGCCCAGGCGACGACCCCGGCGACAAACATCGCGAGGCGCACCCCACCCCCCTCGAGCAGCGGGAGCTGCGCCAGCTTCAGGGCAATCCCGGCCTGGTACGGATTGGAGGGACCGAACGCCGCGCCGATCGCCGCGGCACCAGCGCTCATCGCGACCACGGCGACGGCATCCACCCCCAGCCCACGCCCCAGCACCAACAGCACGGGGACCAGCGCGATGATCTCCTCCTGCATGTTCTCCATCGCCCCAAACAGCGCGAACATCAGGACGACCGGCGGGATCGCCCACACGCCCTTCCCCGCGAACCGCCGCACGATCGCCCCGGCGCCGCGCGCGAGGGTCCCCATCTGGTCGATGAGGGCAAACGCGCCGCCGACGAGGAGGATCGAGATCACCACCTCCGCGGCGGCCACGATGCCGCGGGGGATGGCGACCAGCGCCCCGAGCGGCGAGACCGGGGCAGGATCGGTGGCGCGATACGTCCCGGCGACGACGAGTTCGCGCCCCGTGGCGTCGTCCATGCGACGCTGGAACTCCCCGGCCGGGAGCACCCAGGTCAGCGCCGCGGCCAACGCGACGCACGCGGTCAGGAGGACGAGCGGGTGAGGGAGTCGGAGTCTCAGGGGGCACCAGGCCGGTGGGTCGCAGACGTTGCGGGTGAGCGTGCGCCCGCGCTAGGGGGGCTGTAGGTTCTCGCCTACACCCCCTGCATCGCGTCATGTCCCGCCCCGTCATCATCACCTGCGCCGTCACCGGGTCGCAGCCCTCGTACAAGATCCACCCGAACATCCCGATCACCCCGGCGCAGATCGCCGACCAGTCGATCGACGCTGTCCGGGCGGGGGCCGCCATCGTGCACATCCACGTGCGCAACCCGCAGACCGGCGAACCGGTCGGCGACACGGCCCTGTACGCCGAGGTCGTCGAGCGCATCGCCGCCAGCGGCGTGGACTGCGTCATCAACCTCACCACGGGGTACGGCGCGCGCTTCATCCCGGGCGCGGAGAACCCGCGCATTGCCGACCCGTCGTCCAACTTCACGTCGCCCGAGGATCGCACCAAGCACATCGTCGCGCTGCGACCGGCGATCTGCAGCTACGATGTGGCGACCTTCAACTTCGGCGAGACGGCGTTCATCAACACGCCAGATCACCTGCGGACGATGGCCGCGCGCATCCGCGAGGCGGGATCGCTCCCCGAACTCGAGGTGTTCGAACCGGGACACATCCTCCTGGCGCGGCACCTCATCGAGCAGGGACACCTCAACCCACCCGGCCACTTTCAGCTGTGCCTGGGGATCCAGTGGGCGATGCCGGCGACACGTGAGGCCATGGCGTTCATGCGCTCCCTGCTGCCGGCCGCGGCGACCTGGGCCGCCTTCGGCATCTCGCGGCACCAGTTCCCCATGGTCGATGCGGCGATCGACCTGGGCGGGCATGTGCGCGTGGGGTTGGAAGACAACCTCTACCTCGACAAGGGTGTCTTCGCGCCCGACAACGCCGCGCTGGTGCGCCGGGCCGCCGAGATCGTGCACGCCAAGGGATGTCGCGTGGCCACGGCGGACGAGGCGCGCGCCCTGCTCGGCCTAACGAGGCCCGCATGAGCGGCCCCATCATCCTGCCCTGGAACGGAGTCAGGCCCACGATCGCGGCCGACTGCTTCATCGCGCCCAATGCCACGATCATCGGGGACGTGACGATCGGCGCCGGGGCCAGCGTCTGGTTCGGGTGCGTGCTGCGCGGCGATGAGGAGTCCATTCGCATCGGCGAAGGGACGAACATCCAGGACCTGACGCTCGTGCACACGAGCGGCGGGGTCTGCCC